>CAZAHQ010000445.1:0-3895 GCA_964484415.1 uncultured Acidobacteriota bacterium
CAAGGATTCGGGCGTCGGAAGTAGCGTGCCTCAACCTGGGAGAATAGCGAAGATTTGTCGAATCCTTGGCTCTGCTCATATTCGTCTCGTTTTCGTAAGGCGAACATTATGCGAAAATCCGAGGCACGTCAACCCACGGGCCTCTAGAAGGGATCGGGCCGATACTTCGGATCGATGAGTCGCTGGGTCGCCGTAACGCTCGTTGTCGCGAGCATGCTGCCGCTGGGATTGGCGTCCGATGGTGGAGACTGGCTCTCCCGCCTCCGGCACGCGCAAACCGCCTATTTGTCGCTGGCGGTGTCTGAAGACAGGGTTGCGATCGGCGGACCAGGCGGCGTCGTCCTACTCGAGTCCGCGACGGGAAGGGTAGGGATGCGCTGGCCCGAGGCTGTCGACAGGGTCTGGATCGACGAAGCCGGAGCGTTGTGGGCGTTGCCCTCGGAAACAGACGGTGAGGCGTTGTCCCTATTGAAGTGGAATCGGGGTGCGACCGCACCCGAGGATTTTCCGGTCGATGCGGCGCGAGGCCACGGCGTCACCCGGTGGCAGTCGGAACTGCCGATCCCCAGAAACACCGACGAGCCCGCCGAACTGCTCGGTTCGTTGGGGCCGGCTCGGGACGCGCGGGGCGGTTTGTGGCGCGTGACGGCCGAGGCCGGTTCGATATGGAAGTCGGGGCCCGGAGCGTGGCAGAAGATCGGCAGCGTGCCGGCGCGCATCGGCTCGCCTCTCGAATTGCAGGGCGATCCGCACGACGATTCGCTCTGGCTCTTGGGAACGACGGGTGTGGCCAAAGTGGCCGGCGACGGAAGCACGCGCGTGCTTTTCAGTGAGACCGTGCGCGACCTGTTGCCCACATGGCTACTTGCGATCCTGGCCGTGGCTCCCGCGATTGCCATTGCCGTGCCGATAGGTGGTGCGCTTGCGTTCGGGTCGTGGTGGCGCGGTGTGCGCGCCTGGTCATTGCTCGACGGAGCACTTGCGCTGGGGCTGTTTCTCGGCGGGCAACTCGGTGTCGCCGCCGCGCTGTGGGCCTTCGGTCTCGAGATCTTTGGTACCGGCATGATCGTCGGCAGTTTCAGCGGGGGGTCGGTCGCGTCGCTTCTGTTCCTGGCGTGGCGGTTGCGCGTCCAAGGACTGAGTTGGTCCCAACTCGGCCTGACGCGAACCTCGTGGATGAATGAGTTATTGTGGGGATTGGGCGCAGCGGGCGCTGCCTGGGCCGTGTTGCCGTTGCTTGACTGGATCTGCCGCAGCCTTTCAGTTCCCACGTTCTTGTATGAGCAGAGCCTCGGGCAATCGCTCGATCCTCACGGAGCCTTGGAAACCATCGCACTGGCAATAGCGATTGCGGTGATGGCGCCATTGACGGAGGAGATCCTATTTCGTGGCTATGCGCTGCGAGCGCTGTCGCTCCGGTGTGGACGATGGCCGGCGCTCCTGATCACGACAATTCTGTTCGGGGCAGCGCACGGAGAAGGTGCGCTCATGACCGGTACGTTGGGTTTGATCTTCGCTTGGGTTGCGCTGCGTCGCGAGTCGATCTGGCCGACGATCGTGGCACACGCGCTGATCAACGGTGTTTCACTGACCCTGCTGCTGTCGGGTCTCGCAAAATAGAGGAGCTATCCGACCGCGACCCGGTCCGGGCGGCTAGCGCCTGAGCTTCACGGGGTCGAGTTCTGCAGCGATTGCGGCATCGACCACAAGGACAGTCTTGCGGCCCGGGACGCCGGCAAATACTTCATTCGACCCGGCGGCCTTTCCAATCCACAGTTCCGAATCGGGAAAACGAGCTCGATCCTCATGCCGAAGTGTCACTGTCGCTTGCGGCGTATCGAGCTCTGCCGCGCTCCAAGTTGTTTCATCGGCCAACCGTTTGCAGTCGACGCGCGCCAGCTTGGAGCTCAACTCGACGATCTTGCCCTCGTCGATTGCGATGTCTGGCGGATCGCCAGCAACCCAGTTCTTCTTTCCATCATCGGACTGGGCGCGACGAACGAGGAGGCGCTGATCGCCCCGGCGGATTTCGAGTTCAGCCAGATCCCACACCGAGGTGTCGATCGCCAGCATCGAGCGCCACGCGCTGGCCGGCTTCTTCAACTCGACAGCAATCTCTGAGGTGCGAATGTGAAACGGTTCCGACCGTCGATCGGTGGTGGCGAACCGGAGTTCATTCCCGGCGGCAACCTCGCCCACTGTCAGCGAGCCCAGCAAACGGCCTGTTGAATCGAACAACTTCAGGCCAAGCCACGGCGCACCGGAACCGGGCAACGTGGTCGGCGCGGAATCCAGGAACGACTCGGCACGCAACGAGAGGAGTTTGGAGATCAGTGCGCCGACACTGCTGTTGTCAGCGGCATCCTCGATAGGGGCAGTAATCCACCACGCTTCGCCGCCCCGTCGCTCGAAGGTAAGTGTCGGTTCACCGGCACGCTCGACACTGAAGCGATGAATGTCGATGCTGGCGGCCTGAAACAGGGTGTGATCGCGGAGTTTCTCCAACGGCTTTTCGATTGCGCGCGCGATGGTGTCGTCGACCAATACCAACTCGGGCGCTGTTCCGACCTGCGCATAGCGACGACCGGCGCCGATATCGCGAGAACCGATCCGCACCACTATTTCACGCCCCGCCGCGACCAGCGTGGCGACGCATTGATCGTCTCCCAGACCGGTGGCGCTGTCTCCGCCAGTCACCTCGGACGGCGCGAACCGGCCCAGTACGGGTGCCTCTCCCAAATCACGAACGATCCCTTGCAGCACGAGGTCGTCGGCAGGTTCAGCCAACGGCTGCTCCAACGTCCAACGCCCCGTCTGACGCGTCGCGACAACCGTGCCGTCGCGTCGTTTCAGCGTGAGTTTCTCGACCTTCTCCGGATCGAGGTTGGGCAGCAATTTGCCCGCCAGGGCGAGCCGTTCCGTGGTGCCTGGTTGGTCCTTTTCCCAAAGCACGACGAAAGCCACTGACGCTATCGCGAGCCCCAGCAGCACGAGTGAGGTTCGACCTTTCATCGCGTGGCGCCCCGCCGGCGAGTCCACCAAACCAACAAACCGGTTGCGATCGTCAATCCAGGCAGCCCCAACACCAACACAAAGAACAGGCGAGTCTTGTCGTCCTCTGTGATGAACAAGCGTGTCAGAGCTCGATCCTTCGGTGCAATCCCCAGGGTCTGTTGCTCGTCCAAAAGCCACGCCACCGAGTTGAGCCAGAAATCGCGATTGCTCGCCGAGCCCATGAACATGTTGCTGGCAACGTCGGCATCTCCGCTGACGATCAGCCGTGCCGGTCGCTGATCCTTTGCGCCGGGTTTCTGTTCCGCCGCCAGCAACAGAGCCATTGGCGCGCGCGTATCCGCCGCATCCTTCTCGACAGCCGAGAGTCGATCGACCGCAGTCTCACCCCACGCCGCGCTCGAGGTCTCGGCCAAGGTGTTGACAACAACGTCGGGGGGCGGTGCGTCGACCGATAGCGAGCGAGCGAGCGTGAACAGCACGCGTCCCTTGTCGAGCGTGCGTGTGACAGGATGCAAGCCAAGGAGCGCGGCTGAAAAAGTCTCCGGCCCAAGAAATGGGACGCCGTTGTCGCGGTCGATCACGATGTCGGAATGCACGCCGATGCCCCATCGATTGAGTAATGGCTCGAAGCCGGACGGAGGCATCGAACTCGCACCGCGAGGCAGCGATGGTTCCAGTAGCAGAATCACACGCCCGCCCTGACGAAGATAGTTGTCGACAGCGGCGACCTCGCCGGTCAACCACAGCGATTGCGGGCCAGCGATCACCAGCACGTCAGTGTCGTTGGGGACAGCCGTCGATCCAAACGCGTTCCAAGTTCCAATTTCCACGTCGCCGTGTTCGAGTTCGGCTGTCAACTGTCCTTGGCCATCCTCACGAG
>CAZAHQ010000446.1:0-3895 GCA_964484415.1 uncultured Acidobacteriota bacterium
CGGGAATCGCGGCCTTCAGCAACAGCCCGTACAACCAGGTGGCCGACATCACGATGCTGCTGTTCTTCACCGAGATCGGAACGATCGGCCTGACGGTGTTGGGGTTTTTGGTTGTCGGCAGCGTACTGGTTGAAGGCTTTTGGTGTCGCTACGGCTGCCCGTATGGGGCGATGCTCGGATTGGTCTCGTGGGCCTCGCCGCTGCGCATTCGGCGCAATCGAGGCACTTGCATCGATTGCAGCAAGTGCACCCGGGTCTGTCCGGCGCGCTTGCCGGTGGCTACCAAACCGTCGATCGGTTCGGTTGAATGCACCGGTTGCATGCAGTGCGTGACAGCCTGCCCTGTCGGCGACTGTTTGACGATGTCGACCCGCCGCGGTTTTCAGTTTTCTGCAAGACGAATGGGGTTGGCGGTGGCCAGTGTATTTCTAGCGTTCGTGATTGCCGCGCAACTGAGCGGGCATTGGAATACGAACGTCACCGATGCCGCGTATCGCTACCACATGCAGCATGTCGACGATTCACAGTACGGGCACGCCGGACAACGCTGACCAATGCTGCGCCACGGCTGCTGCTGATGACTGGCTAGCGCGGGATAGAGCCCAAGCGAGCGCGCGTCACCGCACTGGCGATTCGCAAGCTATCGATCAATGGACGGTAGTGGCTGGTGCAACGTCCGTCGGCGAAGCCAAGTCGCACCGGGATGGTTGCGATTCGAAAGCCGAGCCGAGCGGCGCGTACCAAGACCGCGCTCTCCGCCTCGAAGCGCATCTCGGGAAAGCCGGTTCGCACGATCATCCGCTCGGTGTACAGACGAAACCCGGTCTGCGCATCGGCCAGGGCAACTCCCGCCACCTTCGCGATCGCCCATGTCGACAGCTTGTTGCTGGTGCGACGCAGTGCGCTCATCTCGCCGAACAGGCGTTCACGCGTGCCCAACACCAGATCGGCATCGCTCTCGCAGAGCGTTTGGATCAGCTTGGGGATCTCTTCGGGAAGATGCTGGCCGTCGGCGTCGAGCGTGACGATCGCGGCATGGCCTTTGGGAAACAGCTCGTAGAATGCGGTGCGCAGCGCTTTCCCCTTCCCCATGTTGCGCTCGAGTCGGATTACCTTGGCGCCGGCCGCGAGCGCTTCCTCGCTGGTGCGGTCGGTCGATCCATCGTCGACCACCACGATGTTGGCGAGTATCTCCTTCGTGCGACGCACCACATCGCCCACCGAAGGCGCTGCTTGATATGCCGGAATCACTGCCGCGATTTCGCTACAGTCGAGTTTCAAACCCCCTCCACCGCCAGCCATCCAGCCGCACCCCCCGCGGCAGTACTTACGACCAATGTTCGCCTCGGGCCACCTTCACCTTTGCTCGGTACGATCCGTAACTCTGGATCGACCTCGAAGTCTGGCGCCGAGGCCAAGCGACACCCACGAGCTATGGCCATCGCTGCGGCGATGAACCCACCTGCATATTCTCCGACAAGAAACTTCGGGGAAAGCACCTCGCGTGCATTTATTGCGGAGTTCAGATCCGCAACCAACATCGCTTCGGTGCGATCGCCTTTGACGGAACCGCTCGCTCCGCTCACGATTCGTTCGATCGAATCCGGGGTCAAACCCCGCGCGGTCATCCGCTCGAGAATGGTTGTTGCCAAGGCAGGCCCGCCGTCCCCCCAGGAAGTCGCGGGCGCGGTGGGGTCGAAGGCCGAGCCGCCACCCAACAACCGGGCCAGGATTGGCGCGCCGCGGGCTTTGGCCTGCGCCTCGGCTTCGAGCACCAGCACTGCCGACCCTTCCGAAACGACGAGGCCATTGCGACGCCGATCGAAGGGGCGAGCGATCTCGTGGGAGTCGCCCGGCCGACGGCGGGCGAGTCCGGTGAAACGGTCGAGAATCGCGTGCAAGAGCGGTGTCACCTCTTCAACCGCTCCCGCCAACGCCACCGTGGTGCGGCCGAGACTGATCTCGCGCGCTGCCGAAGCGATGGCCAACAAGCCACCCGCCTCACGTTGCGTGATGGTGACGTTGGCGCCGTGTGCCTTACAGCCCAACGCAATTTGCGCCGCGGGCGCGTTGGCCACGCACTCGGTGAACAGTGCCGGCGAGGCGGCTTCCGGCCCTTCGCGCAACATCCCGCCCAACAATTTCTCGGTGAATGACGAGGGACCGAACGCCGTCGCTATCATCACGGCAGCTTGCGACAGCGACGGATGATCGAGGCTCAGCGCCGCATCCTCGAGTGCCATCCGTGCCGCCGCGAGCGCATAACGCGCCGGTGGGCTCATGCGACGCGCGGTCATCGCGGGGACCCACGTCGACAGATCGAGCGCTCCAACCAAGAGCGCTTCGCGCGCGCCGCGGCCGCGATGATGTCCCGCGCTGCGATCGAGTTCTTGATTCAGCACTGTGCCGGCGGCCAACCACGTATCGAACGCAGCACGTCCTGCGCCGGCCGGCCCAACCACGCCGATTCCGGTAACAACCACCGCACGACTCATAGCGACATCGACGAGGTATGCGACAACACGACAGCCCCGTTGCTGCCGCCGAATGCCAAGTTGGTGGAGAGCGCGTGATGCAACGCAGCGTGTCGGCGCGGCGCGCCGAGTACCAAATCGGCAGGGGCATTCGGGTCGATCTCACCACCGGCCGGCGCGGGGTGAAGCACTCCTTCGCGCAGGCACATGACGGTTGCAACCGCTTCCACCGCACCCGCCGAACCGAGGAAGTGCCCGACCGTGGCTTTGGTGGCGGTGATTGGAATCGACGCGACGCGATCGCCGAACACCTGCGCAAACGCCGCCCACTCGGCAGCATCGTTGTGCGGCGTGCCGGTTGCATGTGCGTTGATGAAATCGATCGCGGCAGGTGGTAGCTGTGCATCTTCGAGTGCCGCGTGAATAGCGCGGGCCGCACCGCCGCCACTGGGATCGGGCGCTGTCATGTGATGCGCGTCGCACGCGGCGCCAGCGCCGGACAGCAGGCCCAGGGTCTTGGCGCCGCGTCGGCGCGCATGTTCGAGCGATTCCAGTACCAAAACCGCGGCTCCCTCACCGAGCGACAGGCCGACGCGATCGCGGCGAAACGGTCGCGTGGCGACAGGATCGACGCTGCGCAGCGCATTGAATCCAGCGTAGGTGAGTTGGCACAACGAGTCGGCGCCACCGGCGATCGCGATGTCGACCTCCCCAGCACGAAGCGCGTCGAGCGCCGAACCGAGCGCGAGTGTGGCCGACGCGCACGCCGACGAAATCGTCAAAACCGGGCCGCCGGCTCGAAACAGGCGCGCCACCAGATCGCCGGGAGCGTTGGTCTGTTGTGCCGCCATGGCTGAGATGCGGCTGCGACCGCGACCATCGAGCATGCCGGCGAACCACTCCTCTGCTTCGAGCATGCCGCCGGTGGAACTGCCGAAAAACACACCTAGTCGCGGTTGCAACTTGGCTGGATCCGGCAGGCCGCTTTGTTGCCACGCTTCGCGCGCCGCGTACAGCGCAAACCGGTCACAAAGCGATGAGTGGGCGGGCGATGAGAGCAGGTGCAACGCGGTGGTTATCGACTCGTCAGGCTCGGGCCATTCCAAAAGCGGAACTTCGGCGGCATTGTGGGTGCGATGCAAACGGTGATCGAAACGGGCGACCTCTCGCACCGAAGTCTGACCGGACAGCAGCCCGCGCCACAGTTGCGCGACGCCGAACCCGCAGCCACTGACGGCCCCCAAGCCGGTGATCGCCGCTGGCCGTGCGTGCATCGCGGCGTGCTACGAGGTTTGTTTGGCAGCGAGTTGGTTTTCGACAAAGCCGGACAAGGCGGTGATGGAGGCGAACGCTTCTTTGCCAACCTCGTGACTTTGAATCTTGATGCCGAATTCTTTTTCCAGGGCAACGACAAGCTCGAG
>CAZAHQ010000447.1:0-3890 GCA_964484415.1 uncultured Acidobacteriota bacterium
GTCCCTCGATGCCGAGGATTCCAGCCGACGAGACTTCAACCGAGGTCACACCGAACACATCGCACAGGTGCCGCATGTAGGCTGCGGCCACCGGCGAGCGGCAGATATTCGCTGAACAGATAAAGAGCACTCTCATCGGGATCGACTTCGGTCCCACACCAAACGCAGACCGTCGAGTGTGAGTTGAGGAGCAATCACGTCGTAGTGATCGAGCAGCGGCGCCACCGTCGAGGCCAATCCCCCCGTCAAGATGATCTTGGCCTCGATACCGAGTTCCTTTTGAATTCTCGACACCAGTCCGTCCACCATCGCGGCATGACCAAACATGACACCGGCACGCATTGCGTCGACCGTGTTGTGTCCAACCACCTCACTCGGCACCGACAGCTCGATACGGGGCAGTCGCGCAGCGCGCGCCGACAGCGCATCGGCTCCTAGCTGCGGCCCGGGACAGATCAGACCACCAAGATACTCACCCGCCGCGGTCACCACATCCAACGTCGTTGCAGTCCCGAGATCTACTACGATGGCTGGGCCGCCAAACAGACTCAGAGCGGCCACTGCGTTGACGATTCGATCCGCGCCAACCTCGGCTGGGTTGTCGGTCCGGATCTTCAAGCCGGTCTTTATTCCGGGCGCTACTTCGAGAGGCGCAGCGCCTGTCAAGCGTGCAATCGCCTCGCTCGTCGGTGCCGTGAGTGCGGGTACGACGGAAGCCAGGACCGAGTGACTCACCTCGGACCGTCGACTCCCAAGCAGTAGGCCTAACAGCGCTTCGATCTCATCGGCTGTGTTCTCACGACGAGACGCGAGTCGCCACGAATGGACGAGTTGCTCCCCCTGGAACAGCCCGACAACCATGTTCGAGTTTCCAATGTCAACCGCCAGCAATCCCATCCGTGGCAGAGCTCCTTAGTCGATCCAACGCTCGGCGTGGCGTACCTCGATGACCTGGCCGTCGGCATCGCGCAACACCAACGTTCCATCCGCCTTGAGATCCAGAGGGGTCCCCTCCACGCGACTCCCGCTCGCGAGGCGCAACGCAACATGCTGATCGCGTCGGTGAAGCATAATCGCGCGCAGGGATTGTAGGACATCGAGCCAGCCAGGTTCCGTCCTGACACTCTGAATGTAGTGGGCCATTCGCCCAAGGAATGCCGCCGCCACGAGTTCTCTTTCGTTACCCGTTTCTGGCAGCCGGATGACGCCTGCCGGTCCTGCACCGCTGGCGTCGGCCTCACGCGGGTCGGGTCCGAGATTCAGTCCGACACCGATCGCGACCGCCGCCACTCCAGCCGATCTGCCGGATAGCCATTCAGCGAGCACGCCTCCGACCTTCTTGTCCTGAAGTACCAGATCGTTAGGCCACTCGAATCCAACTGCGGGCCCGTTGCGATCGAGAATCGCCTGGCGCGCCGCGAGCGCAGCGGCGAAGCCCGAGCGCCACGCGATCGCGGGGGGACCGCACGGTTCGGTAAGTACCGTGAGATAGAGTCCACCTGGCGGTGAAACAAAGCGTCGTCCTCGACGACCCCGCCCCTCGACTTGAGACGTGGCCGCGACCACTGTCCCCCAAGGCGCGCCGGCGTTCCATAACCGGCGTGCCTCATCCATCGTCGAGCCGGTGACGTCCAGTACGAACAACGGGCGTCCAAGCGACGTCGGCGGCAACTCACCGATCAACGTTCGAGCATCGAGTGGCTCGACCCTCGTCATCGCGGAGCGATATCGAGTGCAAGGTCGACTGCTTGTGCACCATGCGTCAACTTGCCAAGCGAGAGCCGATCCACACCTGCCTCTGCCAGCGGTCGCAGACGTCCCGGCACCAAGCCGCCCGAGACTTCCAATCGAGCGCGTCCTTGATTTCGCCGCACGGCCTCCCGCACCTGTTCGAGCGACATGTTGTCGAGCAGAATCCAGCCGACGCCGGCCGCCACGACTTGATCGAACTCTTCGAGGGTATCGACCTCTATTTCGACGTCCGCCAGTGATATCGCGGACGCACGCAACGCTGAGAGCACGTTCACGATTCCGCCTGCAAGTTCCTTGTGGTTGTCCTTCACCAGGATGAGCGCATCGAGCGTGGCGCGATGATTCTCGCCACCCGCAACGGCGACCGCATATTTCTCTAATGCGCGCAGTCCGGGCGTCGTCTTTCGAGTGTCCGCGATACGGCATGCCGTCCCGGCGACCTCGTTCACGCAGGTCGCCGTCAGCGAGGCAACGCCGCAAAGCCGCGCGATCAGATTGAGTAGCACTCGCTCGCCCGCCAGAATCGGCCACGCATCCCCCTCGAGAGTGGCCGCCAGACTCCCCGCCACCAAACGATCGCCGTCGCGCGCCTGTTCATCGACCTCGACGCGCCCTCCCACACGACGGGTCGCTTCATCGATGACGATCCTCAACAACGCGAATCCAGCAAGCACGGTGTCTTGGCGCGCAACCAACGCGGCGCGCGCTCGAGTCGACGGCGCGAGGACGCTGCGCGTGGTGAGGTCGCCCCCGCGCCCCAGGTCCTCTTCCAGCGCTCGTACGACGACGGCGCGCGCATCGTCGGTAGGGAACGCAGGTAGGGTCATATGAACAGCGCGAGTTGACGTTCGATCTCGCCCAATCGCGCCTCGATCCCGACGAGCCGCTCGCGCTCCTTAGAGACGACCTCAGCCGGAGCACGATCCACGAAAGACGGGTTTTGAAGTTTGCCTCGAACCATGTCGAGTTCCTTGGCCACTTTGTCTCGCTCTCGAGTCAAGCGCTCTTTTTCTGCCGTCAGATCGATCACGCCTGACAACGGCATGATCACGTCGACATGATCCAGGCTCTGGATCCGCACCGCTTCACCGGTGGGATCCTCGGTCACCACGGTCACCGGATTGGCCCGGCACAGATCGCCGATTCGGTCGGCAAACGCCAGGGCGTTCGTCACGTCAGCGGACTCGCGAGGCCTGAGCCGCAACGTGATCGTCACGCCCGGTGACAGTCCCGCACCCGTGCGCAGCAGGCGCGCGGCTCGGACCGGCTCGACCAGCCAGGCTTCGATTCGCGTGCGCTCAGCGGCTGGATCGAACGATTGGGGTAACGGCACGCCTGGTCGTTCGAGTGTCGGGATCGGACTCGCGGCGAGGAACGTTGCATCCCCTGCGCGACGAGGAAGATGCTGCCAAAGCTCCTCCGTGATGAACGGGGCGATCGGGTGAAGCAAGCGCAGCGCGCCATCGAGCACGTCGAACAACACAGCCCGTCGAACGTCCGCCCGGCGCTCGGGTGCCTGATCGCTCAGGTCCATCTTGGAGAGTTCAATCGACCAATCACAGTACGAATGCCAGAGGAAGTGGTAGATCGCCTCGGCGGCGTGATCGAATCGGTACTCAGCCATCGAATGATGAACGGCTGCCACGGTCTCGACATATGAAGCGAGCAGGAAGCGATCGATCTCGTCGAGTTCCTCCGCAGCGTATGTCACGCGGTGGCGCGTGGGTTCCTCCGGCAGTCGCAAGAGCAAGAACCGGGTTGCGTTCCACAGCTTGTTCATAAACGCGCGATAGCCTGCCAGTCGTTCCTCGCTCAGAGCCACATCCGAGCCGGGCGATGCCATCGCGGAAAGAGTGAAGCGAAGCGCGTCGACGCCATGCTGCTGCATCGCCTCCTCTGGCTCGATCGCGTTGCCCCGTGACTTCGACATCTTCTGGCCCTTCGCGTCGCGCACCATTCCGTGCAAGAGCACCGTACGAAACGGAACATCTCCCGTGAGATGAAGTCCGGCCATGATCATGCGCGCCACCCAAAAGAACAGGATGTCGAACCCTGTAACGAGTGTCGTGGTTGGATAGAAACGGGTCAGATCGGCGGTGCGCTCGGGCCATCCAAAGACGCCAAACGGCCAGAGCTGC
>CAZAHQ010000448.1:0-3889 GCA_964484415.1 uncultured Acidobacteriota bacterium
CCCCAACGGAAGAAGCACGACGGTGTCGCTGCGCGTGCGCACCGGGCGTGACGACCTGAAGGGTGACTTGACCTTGCCGGTGCCGACAGGTTGGAAAGTCGAGCCGGCATCACAACCGGTAACGTTGGCGAAGGTCGGCGACGAAACGACGGTCGAGTTCACCGTCACGCCGCCGGCCGGTGCCAAGGCGGTCGCCGCCACGCCAGTCTTCACGAGCGACGGCCGCAACTGGTCGTATCGCGAGGACCGCATCGACTACCCGCACATCCCGTTTCAGCTCGTGCTTCAGCCTGCCGCGCTGCGACTCGTCCCCCTTGCGCTGAATCTTCCCAAGGGGACCATCGGCTACATTCGCGGTTCGGGCGATAGCGTCGCCGACGATCTCGCGCACGTCGGCTTGCACGTCGAGATGCTCGACGACGAGGCGCTGCGCAGCGGCGACCTCAGCCGTTTCGCCGCGATCGTTGTCGGCATTCGCGCCTACAACACGCGTGACGTCGTGCGCGCCGCGCATGCGCGCCTGATGAAGTATGTCGAGGCCGGTGGCACGGTCGTGGTGCAGTACAACACGAACAATCGGCTTTCCTCGTTGGACGGATCACTCGGCCCGTTTCCGCTCGAGATTGGGCGCGATCGCGTCACCGACGAGAAGGCGATCATGACCACCTTGATACCCGAGCACCCCGTATTGAACGGTCCCAACAAGATCTCCGCCGCCGACTTCGACGGCTGGGTTCAAGAGCGCGGCATCTACTTCGCCCTCAAGTGGGACCCGCGCTACAAGCCGCTGTTCTCGGCAGCCGATCCCGACGAGAAGCCGACGCAGGGAAGCACGCTGATCGCGGAGCATGGCAAGGGGCGATACGTCTACACGGGGCTGGCGTTTTTTCGGCAATTACCTGCCGGCGTGCCCGGTGCCTATCGCCTGTTCGTCAACTTGATTGCCGGACAATAGCTCGTGGACGTACGACAACAGCTAACCCCAGCGACAGAAGAGCCGCCTCCGGTGGTGAAGCACTGGCGCACTGTTTACCTGCTGGTCGTCGCTGAACTCGCGCTGTTGGTGTTGCTGTTTTATCTGCTGAAGCAGTGGGCTTCGTGACCGCTCTCGACTGGTTCGTGCTGATCGGCACACTAGCCTTCATCGCGATCTACGGAGCGTGGAAGTCGCGCGATGTACGCACCGTCGACGACTACATGCGCGGCGGCAACACGCTCAAGTGGCCAACCATCGGCCTGAGCATCATGGCGACGCAGGCCAGCGCCATCACGTTTCTCTCGACGCCGGGTCAAGCCTACGAAGACGGCATGCGCTTCGTGCAGTTCTACTTCGGGCTGCCGCTGGCAATGATCGTGATTGCTGCCGTATTCGTGCCGATCTATCACCGGCTGAAGGTCTACACCGCATACGAGTACCTCGAACATCGCTTCGATCATCGGGTGCGCTACCTGGGAGCGGTGCTGTTTTTGATCCAGCGCGGCCTTGCGGCTGGAATCACGATCTACGCGCCGTCGATCATTCTCAGCACGCTGATGGGGTGGCCGCTGCATCTTACCAACGTGGCGATGGGGTTGTTCGTAGTCGCCTACACCGTGTCAGGCGGCACCCGTGCAGTGAGTCACACGCAGAAGCAACAGATGATCGTGATGCTCGGCGGGATGGCGCTTGCCGGTGTGGTGATTGCGTACAACCTCCCCGAGTCGGTGTCGTTGCCGAGCGCCGTGAAGCTCGCCGGCGCACTCGGCCGCATGAATGTGGTCAGCTTCGATTTGGACTTCAGCAATCGCTACAACTTCTGGTCCGGTATCACCGGCGGGTTCTTCCTGGCGTTGGCCTACTTCGGCACCGACCAATCGCAGGTGCAGCGGTACCTCGCCGGGCGATCGGTAAGCGAGATCCGTTTGGGCCTGCTATTCAACGGCCTGTTCAAGATTCCGATGCAGTTCGGCATTCTGTTTATCGGCGTGCTGGTCTTCGTGTTCTACCTGTTCAACGCGCCGCCGCTGTTCTTCAACAAGCCGACGCTCGATCTCGTCGCACAGACGACGCACGCTGCCGAACTCCAGTCGCTGGATCAACGATTCGGCGAGGCGTTCACCGTGCAAAAGGATGCGGCGAGCGCGTATGTAGCGACGCTGCAGTCGGGTCAGGGCGCGGACGCCGCAAAGTTGGCGCTACAAGATGCGTTCAAACAGACCCAGGCGTTGCGGCAGGAGGCAAAGGAGTTGGTCGCCGACGCGCTCCCTGGCAAGGAGACCAAGGACACAGACTATGTCTTCATCTCGTTCGTCCTGAGATACCTGCCGCACGGATTGGTCGGGCTGCTGATCGCGGTGATCCTGTGTGCCGCAATGAGCTCAACTGCGAGTGAACTGTCTGCACTCGGGTCGACCAGCATGATCGACTTGTACAAGCGCCTCGGCTCCGGCTCAGCCTCAACGGTCGAGACCTCCGCATCGGATCTTCGAATCTCCAAGCTGTTCACGGTGCTGTGGGGATTTGCGGCTGTCGCTTTTGCCACGTTCGCCTCGCTTCTCGACAACTTGATTCAAGCCGTGAACATCTTGGGCTCGATCTTCTACGGGACGTTGCTAGGGCTGTTCGTGGTGGCCTTCTTCTTGCGACGCGTGACGGCCACACCGGTATTGGTTGCGGCGCTGATCGCGCAGGCCGCGGTGATCGTGCTGTTCTTCAGCTCCGACCTCGGGTTTCTATGGTTCAACGTGGTCGGCTGCGGGATCGTCGTCGTGCTGTCGTTGATCTTCGAGGCGATGCGGCGAAGGTGAGCCGCGAGCGTTGCGGTGGCCACGGCCGACCTCACTGTGTTGCACTCGACAACTGTTCGCTGCAAAGCAACTCGCTGCCACTGCGGCGCCAATCGATGCACCACGCGTGTCGTGTCCGGAATGCTGCACCACGGTCGCTCACACGGACCGCAGAGCTTTGGCGCAGGTTCTAGCAGGGCCCCCCCGGAGGCGCTGGCAGCTCGAGCGCAACGCGTGCTCTGCACCACGGCGATGATCACTGTCTCTGCAACGAGCGATCAGTGGTACACGACTTTGCACTCGGTAAGAGGTCCGGATCGTTCTCCGCTAGTTTCAGTTCAACCAAGCTATGGGCACGCGCGTCCCGTGCGCTGGACGCCGTTCGATCTCGCGCCGAGCGTGCCGACCCCACACGAGTTCTTGGCGCGCACGAGGTAGAAGTACGCGTTCGCAGCAAGCGGCTTGGACGGCTCGGCCGTTGTGTTGTCCGCGCCATCGGACTCCAGGCACGTGGCGGTCGCACCGAAATCGGAGGCGATGCTCGAGCGCAGCGTGTCGTAGAGCGGCGCTGTGCCGCCGGGACTCAATGGCGCACTCCAATTCAGCGCAGTCTTCGTCGTGAAGGTCAGTGCCCGCGCTTCACCTGGAATCGACCAGACGGTGTTGCTCGCGTCGTTGCAGTCGAACTCTGGGCCGAAGCGTCCATCGCCATCGTCATCGGCGAGGCCGAGCGCGGAGTTGGAGCGAATCGAGTGATAGTCGCTGCGATGATCGACCCACGCCACGTGAGTCCATCTGTCCGCGCTGAAGCTGAGTGCAGGCCACGCCGCTTCGGAGCAGCCTGGACCGTCTCCGGCCTCGACGCGGATCGAACCCGCATGCCACGTTTGCCCCGCGTTCACCGAGTAGTTGACATAGGTATCAAACCCCGGCTTGCCACCGCAGCTATTGCGGTTGTCGACCCAGGTGACGCGCGCGTTGCTGCCGCGAAGCGCCACGGTCGGGATGATGAACCCCTGGGTCATCGCCGATTGATGAGCCCCAGGCGCATCCCCCGTGTCGACCTGTACGGCGCTTGCAAGCCAGGTTGCGAGCGGCGCCACACGTTCGGGTGTCATGCGCT
>CAZAHQ010000449.1:0-3881 GCA_964484415.1 uncultured Acidobacteriota bacterium
CGGCTCGGGCAGGTCGAAGTCGATCGCACCGCGTTGCTTGCGGCGTTGTGCGAGCAACACCGCCAACTCCGCCGCCGCGTCGAGCATCGGCACCAGCGAGCGACGCTCTTCGCGCGCCGCCGGCTCACGAAGTTCGATGACCTTGGCAACCTCCTCGTAGGTCAGGCGCGCCTTGGAGCGGATGAACCCATCGTGAAAACGTGCACCGAGCACCTTGCCCGATTTGTCGTAGTCGATGCTGGTTCCTTGGGTCAATCGAATCTCATCGGGTCGCAGCGAGCAAAGTTCGTTGGACAGCCGCTCGGGCAACATCGGCACACAACGACCTGGGAAGTAGACGCTCGTGCCGCGACGCTGCGCTTCGATGTCGAGCTCGCTCTCCTCGCCTACGAACCAGGCCACGTCGGCGATATGAACCTGCAAGCGAAACCCGCCGCCCGCCAAGCGCGTGACACAGATGGCGTCATCAAAGTCCTTGGCTGTTTCGCCATCGATGGTGACAACCGTTTCGCCCGTGAAGTCCTCGCGCGTTTCCAACAGCCAGCGGTCAGGGGTCCCAGGCAGACGATCCACCTCGCGCTGCACGACCTCGGGGAACTCCGTCGCGAAACCGTATTTGCGAATCAAGATGTCGACATCGACACCAGGCTCCTCCGGATGACCGAGCCGCTCCAACACCTTCCCGAACGCTTGCTCGTCAGCACGCGGTGTCGACGTCAGCGCCACACGAACCACTTCGCCGCTTTGTGCCTGTCCACTGTCTTCTTTGCGAACAAGCACGCCAAACCCGTACCCCGCATCCATCGGGTCGACCACACCCGCACCACCGGCTGCTTTGCGGTACGTTCCCAAGAGCGTCCGCATCGAGCCGCTCAGAACGCGCACCACCCGGCCTTCGCGTTTGCCGTCGTAGCGAACATCGACCACACGGGCGGCGACGAGGTCACCATGCACCGCACCGCCTTGTGCCGGAGGTGGAATGAACAAGTCCTCCTGCTGCGGGTCGTCCGGCACCACGAATCCAAACCCGGCCGGATGGCGAGAGAACCGGCCAGTGACGTCACCGAGCTTGCGGTTGCTGGCGAACCGCTTGTCACGCAGTGCGATCAGCCGTCCCTCATCAACCCATTGGCGAAGTAATCGTCGCAGTCCGGCGCGTGACCGGGCGGGAAGTCCACAACGAGCCGCGATCTCTGCTGCACTCAAGGCGGCCTGGCCAGGCTCGGCCTCGAGCAGGCGTTCGAGGTCGGTGAGCGTTGGAAGTTTGGTCGGCACGACGGGTCCTTTCTGCGCACGGGTCGGAGGGCCGGTATTCTTCCACCTCTTTTGCCGCGACGGGCTCGAACCGCGTCGGCCGTGATGAGGGGGCCGCCCGTGGCGCCGGAGAGGAAGACGCAGGATCGATCGACGGCATGGATCGTTGCGGCGCTGTTTTTCCTATCCGGCGTGGCGGCCCTGGTAAACGAAACCGTCTGGTCGCGATGGCTCGCCTTGGCGTTGGGCTCCTCGGCGCGCGGCACGATCGTGGTTTTGTGCGTCTTCATGGCGGGGCTCGGTGCAGGATCGATGTGGGCCGGGTCGATCGCCGATCGACGCCCCGCTCGCACACTGTTGTGGTTCGCGTGGGCCGAATGCGTGATCGGTGTTTGGGCCTGGCTGACCGTCATCTTGCTTGGCCGTTTCGTGGCGCCACTCTCGGCGGCGCTGGCCAGCGGAGATCCATTGCCGATGCTCGCAACCCCGTGGCGCGTGTTGCTGGCCGTGTTACCGCTCGCGATCCCGACGTTTCTGATGGGCGCCACGCTACCGCTGCTCGCGCGCTGGGCTGTCGATAATGGCCGGCTCGCGCCGCGCGCGATCGGCGCGCTCTACACACTCAACACGCTCGGTGGTGCAGCAGGTGCGTTGCTCGCTGCGTTCTGGGTCGTCGAGTGGTGGGGACTCTCGGGTGCGGCCCTGGCATCGGGCTCGATCGAGATCGCGTGTGGTGCGGTCGCCTGGCTGCTGTTTGCGCGGGAAGGTCAACCCGACTCGGTGCGTCGGGAGGATCCGATCAAACAGCCGCCGGGTCTTGTGTCTGCGGTCGCTCCTCAACTGCTGGCGTTCACGACGCTTGCCTACTTCACCAGCGGGTTTGTCGGCCTCGGGCTCGAGGTCTCGGCCTTTCGCATTCTGCAGGTACTGCTGGGCTCGAGCGTCTACGCGCTGGCCGCAATGCTCGCAGCGTTTCTGATCGGAATCGGTTTGGGAAGCTGGGGCGGCGCGTTGATCGCCTCCAGATTCAAACGCCCGTCGGCCTTCGTCGCACTTTCCTTGGGCGCACTCGCACTCGGTGCAGGTCTTTCTCTCCGTTTGCTCGACTTCTATGGTCGCACGGGGGTCGCACGACTCCCTGCCTGGCTCCCCATCCCCAAGGCGCTTTCGTACGGGAGCGAGTTCACGTTTTGCATTCTGGTGTTGCTGCCAGCGACGATCGCACTCGGCGCCATCGTACCGGCAGTCGCCCGCGTTGCGAGCACAACGCCCACGCAAGTCGCTGGTCGCTTCGGCCGTGCCTACGCGCTCAACACGCTGGGCGCGGTGCTCGGTGCTGCGCTCGGCGGGTTGGTCTTGATTCCATTCCTCGGCACTGCCGGCACCGTGCAGTGGCTCACCGTGCTAGCGCTCTTGGTCGGTTTGTCGGTGGTGTTGCTGGGCGACCGACCCGCCAAGCTCGATCGCAACAATCTGCTCGCGACTCTGGCCTGTGGCGTGATCGGAATTCTGCTCGCGAGCGGCGTCGATCCGGCCCGCGCCGCGTTTCAGTCACGATTCAGCGGCACCGAGAGCAAGATCTTGGAATTTCGCGAAGGGCCGGTGCAGACCATCGCGGTTGTGCACGAAGACAATCCTGAGCAACTTGATTTCTTGCGGCTGGTGACCAACCAGACCAGCTTGACCGGCACTCATTTGTACGCGCAGCGCTATATGGGGCTGCTCGGGCACCTGCCGGTGATGTACTCCGCTGCTCCCCAGCGCGCCTTGGTGATTTGTCTCGGCACCGGCATGACCGGCTCGGCAGTCATCGCGCACGAGCAGGTACGACACCTCGATGTGGTTGAAATCTCGCCAGAAGTGGCGGACGCCGACCCGCTGTTTCGAGCCGCGAATCGGGATCTGCTGTCCGATCCGCGTGTGACGCTCGCGATCGAGGATGGACGACACGCACTGCTCGCCGCGCGCGATTCGTACGGCGTGATCACGCTCGAACCGCCGCCACCCCGGGACGCGGGCGTCGTCTCGCTCTACTCGCGCGATTTCTACCAACTCAGCCTGAGGCGGCTCACACCGGGCGGCGTCGTGGCGCAGTGGATCCCACTGCACTCGCAGTCTCTGGATGAAGTACGGATGTTGGTGCGCACCTTCGCTGAGAATTTCCCTTACGCCTTGGGTGTGTTGGCCGTCGAGCGCGATCTGATTTTGTTGGGAAGCGACCGTCCGCTGACGCCGTCGTTGACCGCGCTGCAGCGTGCGTGGCAATCACCGCAATCTGCCGAGGCGCTGACGCGAATCGGTTTCGAGGACGCGGCGGCGCTGCTCGCGACGGTCCGACTCGACCGCGCCGCGTTGCTCGGTTTTGCCGGGGCGGTGCCGGTTGTTACCGACGACGACCCAACGGTCGAACACTTCGCCCCGTTCGGGCGCCGACCGCCGCTTCCCGAGATCGCAGCACTCTTGGCTTCTCCTTTGCCCCTCACAAAACTGGTCACTGACCCGGTTCCGCCGGAAGCGGCGGCACGATTCGACCTGGCGCGGCGAGCGCTCGACGCCTCGATCGAGGGGGCGCTGCTCGCCGAACGGCGACGACCCGCGCAAGAGTGGTCGCAACGCTTCGACCTGGC
>CAZAHQ010000450.1:0-3880 GCA_964484415.1 uncultured Acidobacteriota bacterium
CTTGCCGTGAAACTCTCCGACGATCGGATCGCCGATCTGAATAAAGGAGCGACCGATTTCGGCCTCCCCGACTCTGCGACCAGACCGGGCACCGACTTCGTGGCGCTCTCGGCCAAGATCGAAGCCGAAATCGCGACGTTGTCGACCGACGATGCGACCGCGTTTCGCGCCGACATGGGGATTATCGAACCGGCACTCGATCGTTTGATTCACGCCAGCTATCGATTGTTGGGACAGATCTCGTTCTTCACGGTCGGCGATGACGAGTGCCGCGCCTGGACCGTCCCCACGCATAGCAGCGCACGCAGCGCCGGTGGCGCGATTCACTCCGACATCGAGCGTGGCTTCATTCGTGCGGAAGTGGTGCCGTGGGACAAGCTGCTGGAAGCCGGATCGCTGCACCACGCCAAAGAGAAGGCATGGCTACGATTGGAAGGAAAGGAATACGTCGTGCAGGACGGTGACGTGATCCACTTCCGTCACTCGGGCTAGCCGGGTTCGGCCGCTACCGCTTGCCCTACCGTCTCGGCCAGTTCCTCGGCCTCACCGTCGCGCAGCGTCCGCGGATCGAAGCAAACGCAACCGTTCGCGACACGTGCGATCACCGGCGTCGTCGCCGAACGCAACCGGTTCATCAGCGTTTCCTCGTCCAGTCCATCGACGCGCAGTGTCACGAGCGCGGTCGGCAAATCCTCCTCCGGCGCGGCCCCGCCGCCGACGCGTGACGCTCCTTCGACCACGTCGATCTCGGCCGTTACGAGGCGGGTGCGCAACAGCGTTCGCAATGCGTGCGCCGCCCTCGTCAGTTCCTCGAGATCGCGCTGCAGCATCTGCGTCGCCACCGTTGGCTCCGTGTCCGCGGCGAGCTGAACGCGCAGCGTGGCAGCCAGCGCGGCGAAGGTGAGCTTGTCGGGCCGCAGGGCGCGCATCATCGGATTTTTCGCGCAGCGCGCGATCAATGCTGCAGCGCCGACAAGCACGCCGCATTGCGGTCCGCCCAGTAACTTGTCGCCCGAAAAGCAAACCAGATCCGCACCATCGGCGAGCAACTGCTCGACGCTCAGCTCACTGGACGGTCCGGGCGAGTCCTGGAGCAATCGGCCGCAACCTTGATCGGCAAGCAGCGGCAGTCCGGTGCGCTTCGACAACTCCGCCAGTTCGGCGATCGGAACCTCTTTGGTGTAGCCGACCACGCGATAGTTACTGGGCCACACCTTCAGGATCAGCGCGGTGTGCGGGCCGATCGCCATGGCGTAGTCGTGCGGGTGGGTGCGGTTGGTGGTGCCGACCTCGCACAAGCGCCCGCCGGAGCTTTGCAGGATCTCGGGCACGCGAAACGATCCCCCGATCTCCACCAGCTCGCCGCGGCTGATGATCACCTCGCGGTCGTGCGCCAGCGTGTTGAGGGCCAACAACAGCGCCGCCGCGTTGTTGTTCACCACCAGCGCCTGATGATCGGGAAACAGGAGATTGAAATACTCGTCTACCGTCGCACCTCGGGTGCCGCGTCCTCCCGTGCTCAGGTCGAACTCGAGCGTGTTGTACCCGCGAGCCACGGCAACAAGAGCAGAGACGGCATGATCGAGCGGGGCGCGACCGAGATTGGTGTGGATCACCACCCCGGTGGCGTTGATCACGCGCTTGGGCCGACCGGCATCGAGGGACTCCAAGCGCTCGATACATCGACCTGCCAACCGTTCGAGGTCGACCTGGGCTGCGTTCGGCTGTCGCGCCAAGTTCAACTCGCTGCGAACAACCGCGGCCAGCGTGCGATGAGACCACCGGACTCGGGCACGTTCCAAGGCGGGATGGGCAAGCAGTCGGTCGACGGACGGGAGCGCACGTCGCGGGTCGGGGGCAGCATCCATAGGCGCCGATATTAGCTCGCTCCGGCGGTGGCCCTTCGTCTTCAGCCGACCCAGGTTTGTGACTGAGAAAGGGCAAACCATGGCCGACGGCATCTTCCAGCCCACCGAAGTCTCTGCTGACCTCGAGCGACTCGAGAAGGCGATGCGTCGTCTGCGAATTGAGTACGAGATGTTCTTGAGCCAGGCGGTCAAGTGGCCGCCGCACCAGCGTCTCGCCGAAATCGGGGCGATTCTTCGTCACTACCTGAAGAATCCGCCGCGACGCACGGTCGATCGTTTCAAGTTCAATACGTTGTCGCACCGGCACACCACCGCCATGGAACGATGGAGCCGGCGGCTCAGAAAACTCGAAGAACAAGGGGCCGCCAGCCGGTTCGCCAAGAAGGACCAAGCCCGTGCAGCGCTCACCGATGTGAACAAACCGTACACCTTGGCCGCCACCAAACTGGCCGAGGGCCAGGCGGTCGGCGATCAGCTTCGCGACTTCTACCTCTCATACAAACAGGCTCGGAAAGCTCGCGGGTTACCGGTCTCCAATCTCAACTACGCATCGTTTGCCGACACGATGAAGGAAACGCTCCAGCAAGCCAGAAACAAAAACACAGGACGCGACTTGGAGTTGCGGGTCGACGAGGTCGGTGGCAAGGTGCGGATCAGCGTTCGCGCCGTGAAGGACGCGGATGACGATAAAGGCGTTCGCGCCTAGTTGGAGGTTCCCATGCGTCGGACTACCTGCCTCCTCGCCGTTGCTGCCGTGCTTGTCAGTGGGGTTGCCGTTGCGGCCAGCAAACCCAAGACCGACAGGACTATTGGCGGGACGGGATTCGTTCTGCAAAGCGAGTTGATTTCGCGCCTACCCGAGGTCGCGGAAGCGATCGGGGCGGTCGATGCCGACTCCCAAAACCCCGCAGCATGGAACGACTTGGGACACGCACTCGCGGCCCGCGGCGCCTATGCCGACGCGGTCGCCGCGTTCGAGTTCTCTACCAAGATCAAGGGCGACGACCCGGACGTCTGGGTCGACATGGGCGCTGCACAGCTTCGTCAGGGGAAGATCGGGCCGGCCAAGTCTGCGTTCCAACGGGCACTGAAGGTCGAGCCATTCCACGCCCTGGCGTTCTACAACCTCGGCTTGGCGTTTCAGGCAGACAACGACTACGAGGGGGCGCTGGACAACCTGGAACGGGCGCTGCTGCTCGATCCAACCCTGGGCGACCCGCGCATCAATGGTCAGGCCGCCAACAACGAACTCCTGCCGATGGTCAAACATCGCGTCTATCTCAGGACGATCGGGGGGAACCCCGCCTTGTTCACCCCGGCAACAAAGCGCTGATCGAAGCACCTTTGGCTAACCGGCTGTTATCATGCCCTCCCTTCCGGGAGGGCATTTCATTTCTATGGCCAAGATCTCGATTTCCAATGGAAAACTGACCGTCCCCGACAATCCTACCGTGCCGTTCATCCGCGGCGACGGCACTGGCCCCGACATCTGGGCCGCTTCGGTGCGCGTGCTCGATGCGGCGGTCCAGAAGGCTTACGGCGGCAAGCGCCAGATCGAATGGATCGAAGCGTTCGCAGGCGAGACCGCGTTTCAGAAGTTCGGCGAGTGGCTGCCGGCTGAGACGCTCGCCAAGTTCCGTGAATACCTCGTGGGGATCAAAGGCCCACTCACGACCCCTGTCGGCAAGGGAATCCGTTCGTTGAACGTCGCCCTGCGTCAGGAACTCGATCTGTATGTGTGCCTGCGTCCTGTTCGCTGGTTCAAGGGGGTACCGTCTCCGGTCAAACGCCCCGAAGCGGTCGACATGGTGATCTTCCGAGAGAACACCGAGGACATTTACGCCGGCATCGAGTGGGCGGCGGGAACGCCCGAAGTGAAACAGGTGATCGCGTTTCTGCGCGAGCAGATGGGAATCAAGAAGATCCGATTCCCCGACTCGTCCGCGATTGGGATCAAACCGGTTTCAGAAGAAGGATCCGAACGGCTGATCCGCGCCGCGATCGAGTACGCG
>CAZAHQ010000451.1:0-3875 GCA_964484415.1 uncultured Acidobacteriota bacterium
CGCCGTCGCTGCCTGAAGGCAGCACAAAGCCAAGGATGATGAGTCCTTGGCTTTTCTTCGGATTCTCCGCAACCAATCCAATTGGACTGCCGTGGAGAATGCAACTGAACGTAGCGAGCACCAGCTGTTCCGTGAGGACAAACGCGAGCAGGGGTCAGGAGACGTCTTCGTCCAAATCAATGAGAGTCGGCTAGCAGAGTTCGTCGCCCAACTCGTTGCCGCGGCTCGCAGTAGCATCTAAGTGCTGCGAACACGTTTGGAAGAATCGACACAGCAGATTGGCCGGTCACACAGCGACGTTCTTCTGGCTGTCCCGCCAATCGTTTACGGCTTCGGCTGCATCGGATACGTCGGTGAGTTCGGTGATCGACCGGCCAGTCAAGAGCGCCTTTGCTTGACCGCTTACCCCCGAGTGTCTTGCGAACCTGCTCCGACGCACCCTGCAGCACGGGATAAACTGGATTATCACGTGCTGGAGGAGGTATACGGGAACGCGATGCGCGGTCGGCGATACTGTGGTACCGCGCCTTTCCAGTACCGTGTGCACTCCACGCCGGTCGGAGGTGCGCACAGAGGGCTCGCAGAACCCCCGCTGGAGGTGGTTACGGAGGTGGAACAACCGGCGGGACAGATGCAGGGGCATCGCAATCGACGACCTTGGAACCGCCAAGCGGTTGCATGCTAGTCTCCGGAAAACTACCCAACTCAAGATCGCCGAGTGAGTACAGTTCGCGAGGAGTCGTCGGGGACTCCACTAATATCGCAGCTCTCGGTCCGATGTCCGTCCTAATCTCGACTATTCGCCGGACACGTAGCCGCGTACCAGCCGCTAGCAGGTCAAGTACGCGCGCACTCCCGATCCTCTTTCCCTTCGCGGCTGGCCAGGCGCTGGCGTCGGGCATCGGATATAGGCCACGATTCGCGGTAAACGTGAGCCTCGTCTTCTCTTCTGGAATATCGGTCACAACAGACACGTGCGCGACATACGTTGGTTCACTGAGCTCAATGCATTGATCGACGAGCCATGCGTACTTAGGGTCCGAGGTTCGGTCCTGTGGACCCTTGAGGTATTCCAAGTATTGGCAACCAAAGAGGCTCATGACGCCGATAGCTGCTAGGAACCGCAGTACAACTCTCGGTGTCGTCTTAGTGGAGACCGGGCGCCGCCCAACTGTTCTCATACCGACCTCATCGATTCAAGATTGGAGCATTGGGATTAGTCTCTGTCCATGGTTTCTCAGGTCTTCGGGGCGCCCAGCCGGGAAGGTAATTGTCTACCATGACGTGGCCCGCTCTCAATGGGAGTTGGAGTTCCATTCCCGGTCGACCGCGACCGAGCAACTCGGCTCGGAGGACGGCGGCGAGCGGAACAGGGTCGAGCAGTACAGTCGTGTTCTTCACGGATTTCCAAAGGGATTCCTCGGGGTGTGCGCTTCCACCATGCGTCATTACGCGAAGGTTCTTGAAACCTCCATTCTCTCTCGCCGCGTTGTCGACATCTGCTGCGCCCCTTGAATGGGCCACGACCCACGCGTTCATGTTGGTTCTCCCCTCCATCGCCGAGTTGAGTTTGGTCAGAACGGCTCCCGCAAGCAGTGAGTCCTTGGTGGGTACGCCCATCGTTGCCGCTGCAGCTCCCACCAAGTCGATTCCAAGCGCGAGTGCAGTTCCTTTTGTGCCTTCAACCCCAAACGCGCTTGCTAGCGCTATTCCGTCCGACGTATTGCCCAGGGCGATGACAGTCGATCCCGTGTACTCGGCGAGCTTCGTTGCCACCTCTGCTATTGATCCATTTGAGTTCATGATCCCAGGCGCATACACAATGACGTCTTTTCCCTCTGCGATCGCCGCATCAACTGCTGCTTGTGCTTGACTCGCGCTCCCCACCGCGATCACGGCTCCCGTTCCGACGATGACTTTGGTTACTTCATCGGTCGATTGTCCTGCAGCGAGAGCGTCCGCGATCGCCTCTTGGGCGAGAGACGCATGGTACGCGTGCGACTCCTGTTGGAGCTGACTTACCCCCTGTTGTCCCTTCACGGCGGCACCAGCTCTTCCACTAAGGACATCATTCAGCTTGCCACTATCGCCGACGTACACGACATCCCGGCCTCCGCCACCCTTGCGAGAATCCCCCGCACAAGGTCCGAGATCACCTGGTTCGACTATTGAGCTTGCCGACTGCGCACTCTCCGATGCGAGCCCGCTCGGATCGACCCAAATCGTCGGGCTCGATCCGGTGTAGGCATACAGATTCAAGCCACCGCCTTCGGCGATCGGATCTTGTTCGATGAAGCGACCCAGCTCCGCGCTGTACCAGCGCGCGCCCATCAGATAAAGCCCCGTATCCGCATCGAGGCGCTGGCCCGCAAACCGATACGGCACCACCACGCCGTGGTCTTCCCACGCGACGCTCGACACCCTCCGGCCATAAGGATCGAATTGCACACGGCCCCAAAGCTGCACGCTCGCGCCATTCAATCGAGTGGCCAGCACCACGTTGCCGATACGGTCTTGGTGCAAATGCAACTTGTCGACGCCCTGCCCTGCAGTCAAAACCCGCGCCGATTGCAGCAGCGCGCCGCCCGACCACACGTACCACGTGTTGCGCTCCGTGGCGGTCTGTTCGGCAATCACTTGACCGCCGTCGTACAAAAGCCACACCGCTGCCTCGGTGTCGTTGCTCTTGTCGCGTGTCGCCAAGCGACCATCGGCGGTGTAGCGATATTCCACCGACCACGACGGGCTACCGGTGCAGGCCGCATTCAAGCAGCGCTCGACCTTCGACAGGCGGCCGAAGCCATCGTGCCAGTACCTCCAGCCCAGGCCGTTGGCGTCGGGTTGTTTGTTGAGGAAGCCGCGCGCGTCGTCGTAGTTGAGTGAGACGGTCTCGGTGGTTTGCACCGTGCCGTCCAAGTTCATGTCGGCGGGCCAGGCCGAGTAGGCGTTGACCGGGTCGACCGAGATGTTGACCAACGGGTTTGAGGGGTTGGTGCTGCGGTCGGCGTGCTGACGCCAGTTGCCGAGTTCATCCAGGTTCCACACGTGGGCCGAGGTGCGGGCCGATGAGCTGTAGGCGGTGCCGTTCCACTGGCCCTGTTCGAAGTTGGTCAGGCGATTCTGCTCGTCGTAGCTGAACGTCTGCGCTTCGGTTTCGGTGTTGTTGAGCCGGCCTTGCGGCCACTCGATGCGGGTCACGCGATCGTTTTTGTCGAAAAACATCTTCTCTTCGAACAGCACCGCGTTCGAGTTGCCGAGCACTTGCGCCTTGATGCGGCGAGCGGCGCCGTCCCAGGCACTGGCCGTGGGAGCGCTCCACACGCTGCCATCCGAGCGCGTGGTTTGCACCAGGCGACCGCCGGCCGAGTAGCTGTAGGCGGCGATGGTTTCAACCGCGGCGCCGTTGATGTCCAGATCGGCGAGCGAATTCAAGCGGCCGTAGTCGTCCCAGTTGTACTTCACCCGCTTCTCCGGCCAACTGCCGTGCGCGGGGTAGGTCAGCTTGGTCCGCTGGCCGGTGGTGTTGTACGTGGAGGTCACCGGCCACAGTGTGTTGCCGGCGCCGTCGTTGCCGAAGCGCTCGCTTTGGATTCGGCCCAAGGTGTCGAACGTGCTGTCGACGACAATGTCATCCGCCTTCGAGCCGGTAGCGATAGCATCAAGCGAATCGATCGTGCGCGTGATGCGGTCGAGTGAGTCGTAATCGAAGTGCTGGTACTTGGCACCATAGACGTTGTTGGCGGCGGCGCCGGTGAAGGATGCGTTGACGTCGGTGCGACGCGAGTACTGATCGTAGCTACTCTCCAAGGTCGTGCAGTCTGTGCCATTCGCGGCGCAATACTTGGTCCGGTAGACGCGGCCGAGTTTGTCGAACT
>CAZAHQ010000452.1:0-3874 GCA_964484415.1 uncultured Acidobacteriota bacterium
GAACCGCGACACCCATCAGGCCGAGAGCCTCGCGAAGTGATCGTTCCGCGACGAGCAGCACCGCAACTCGCGCCGTCCGAACCTCGTCGCGCTCCTCCTTGAGCACAGGGTAGCGGTGATAAAAACCGTTGATCTCTTGAGCGAGTTCGAAGCCGTACTTGGCGAGCACGGCGAATTCCAAATTGTCGACAGCTTGGCGCACCGCTTCGGGAAGTCGTGCGGCGCGATGAACCAGCTTCCAGTGATCCAGCGCGACATCGTCCGGCAGCGCATCGAACGACGCGTGCGCCGCCGCTTCGCGTAACTCGGCGACCGTGCTTGCAGTCTTCTCAGCGAGTTTGTCCAGAATTCTGGCGATGCGAACCAGCGCGTATTGGGCGTATGGCCCGGTTTCGCCCTCGAACGCGAGCGCCGAATCGATGTCGAACGCCACCACCTTGTTGCGGCCGAAACGCAGCATGTAATAGCGCAGCGCGCCGATTGCCAGGTCGAGTGCAATTCCTCTTGCTTCGTTCGCGCTGAGTTCCGGGTTGCGAGTTTCGACCTCGACGCGCGCCTTGCGTTCGAGTTGATCGAGTAGGTCGTCGGCTTTGACACCTAGGCCGCGCCGGCCGCTCATGTCCAGATAGGGGCGAGCACGCTCCTCGTCGCTCAGTGTGAGGTCGGGGCGCAACTGCTGCGCGGTCTCCGGTGAGAGCGCCACCATTTCGTACGAGAAGTGAATCGAACGGGTTGCCTCGACAGCGTGTCCGAGCCGCTCCAGTCCTTGCTTGACGACGCGTTGCAGATACGCTTGCCGCACATCGATCACGTTGTAGACCGTCTCAGCTCGACCAAAGGCCGGCGGCGAGGCAATACCCTGACCCGGCGGAACCGTCTGGTACAACGCTCTGTTGTCGCGGTAGCGAAAGTCGTCGAGTCTGGCGTACTCGAAGTCTCGTCCCAAGAGTCCGAACTTCCACAGTTGATACGCGATGTCCTTGCCGACATAGGTGACAACACCGTTGGAACGGACGATCACCTTCTCGTACTCCTGACCTCCGTCTTCCTCCTCGGCGTGAGGGAGATTCATGATCCAACATCCCGCCGTCTTGCCTTCGTGACTGAGCACGATGGCTTGCGACTCTTGCAGTCGATGAAACGCTTGTTGCCAAAAGCGGTGGGCCAAGATGTCGCTTTCCTTCGGCAACAGATCGTACTCGATACCGAGTCGAAGCATCGTTCGCAGGTGACAGCGCACGACAGCATCAGCGACCGCTCGTCCGAGTTTCGCAATTTCGGCGTCGCCATGCTCGAGTGCCGCGATCACCTGTTGTCGCTTCTGCAGTCGAGATTCGTCTTCCTCGTACCAGCGTGTCACGCGTGCGTAGAGATCCCACAGGTCGTGATCGACGCCGTGCCCGTCGACGGCCGCACGTTTTTCGGCGCGGGTCTGAAGCGCCTGAACGCCCGCGTAATCGAGCCCAGCGAGTTCCGTCAGTGCCACCAGGGCATCGGCCACCTGCACCCCGGTGTCGTCGATGTAGTTTTGCACTTCAACGGTGTGCCCCTGCGCGCGCAGGCAGCGCACGAGTGTATCGCCCAGCACGGCATTTCGAAGATGGCCGATGTGGGCAGCCTTGTTGGGATTGATGTTGGTGTGCTCGACCACGATCTTGCCGGCGGGCCTGGTCGGCGCCGCGTGTGGCGCGAGCATCCGATGCACGACCGATGTCCGATCGAAGCGAATGTTGACGTAGCCCGGGCCTGCGACGTCAACCGTTCCCACTTCTGGCAGCGCGCGGACTGCGTCAGCGAGCGTGCTGGCGATCTCTCTTGGTGGGCGCTGCATGCTGCGCGCGAGTCCGAGCGCGATCGGCGTGGTGAGGTCGCCGTGGGCAGGGTCGGTAGGAATGCTCAGCGGGATGCTCTCCGGCGGCGCGGGCAGCGCGGCGCGGATAGCGCGTTCAACAGCGTCCTTGGCGGCGACAAACGGATCGAGCATGGCCTCGTTGCAGTCCGCTCTTCGGCGGGGGCGGGGAGTATAAGCGCGGACTCAGTCTGGAATTCGAGTTCAGTCCGATCCGGTTTGCAACGCGACAGCCGGTCCCGTAATGCGCATCCCTTCGCGCGTCACGCCGACCACTCGGTAGAAGACGCGTCGCACTCCATGCAGGGGAGTGTCGTGGATCGTGTAATGCGTTTCGGCGCGCGGCTGCCCGACAGCGGGGACAGGCACAGGGCTGCAGATCTCCCACGGGCCAGCGGAACTCTGCGCGCGCTCGACCACCCAACTGTGGAGTTCCTGTTCCCAAGCGCTCGACCAGCGGATCTCCGCCAGGCCATCACCAACCGCCTGAGCGCCAACCGACGAGAGTGCGAAGAGCGGCGATTGACCCTGACCTGCGGCGCGGAATCGCAGTTGGCCGCTACTCGTCCCGGAAGCCTCGCGAGCCAGAAGGACCGCAGCGCGATCGTAGTCCGTCCAGGGGAGCACCAACTCGCCGGCACGACCGTGATCGAAGCGAACTGGAACTCGATCCCACCCGCCACTGATTCGGTGCGCTATCAGGGTGCCTGTCCAACCCTCCTCCGACACGACAAACGACAACCGGGTTGCGATGGAATCACGCCCATCGGGTGTCACCGAAATCAGGGCAACGCCGAGTGGCGCGACCAGCATGGAGGTTTCTTGATCGAGCACAGGAAGTGCGGCGATCGCACCGGCCCATCGTGTTGGGAGACGTCCCCCGACGAGTTCAGAAACTCCGGCCCGAAGCTGCAGTTCGACCAGCGTCATTCCCGTGGTCGTAAGCACTCCGTCGTCGATCGCGGCGAGTGCCGCTTGGGTTTCTGTCCGCGCTGCGAGGCGTCGCCACGTGGCCTGAAGAACCCGGGCCACACGCGCGCTGTCCTGCATCCCCTGAAGCAACGTGACGTTTCCTTGCATCAACAGCGGGTCGACAGCGTCGAGTCCCCGTTCGGGATGATTCCAACGAACCTGCAGCGCGCGGTCCTGTTCGAGAGTCGAACCGACGACCTCGAGTTGAATCCACTGCACCGAGGGTTCGAGCCACCACTGTGGCGCTTCGGCGTCAAGAGCCGCGAAGGCGAGCCTGGCGACGGCACGAACGACGGCCGACGAATAGGCTTCGTCACGCTGCCGCGCGGAGACGTCCACCATCGCGAATCCGGCGGCGCCGCGGCTCGGCGGCAATCGCGTTTCCAGTGACACGACGGACGGCGTGATGCCGTCGAGTGGGAGCAGGTACAGGTCGAGCTCGCCGTCGCCATCGTCGGCCGGGGTTGAAAGCCCAAGCTGGCGCAGCGACTGGATGGTTCTAACGGCCAGTTTCAGGGCCAGCGCGCCGCGATCGGGAATGCCGTCTGAATCACTGTCTCTCAGCGAGGAGCCCATCGGAACATGAACACGCACGGCGGGATCGGTGCTGTGGATCTCGAGGAAGCGCCCACCTGGGCGCTGCAACCAACTGACTTTCTCCGACGGGTTTGTCGCGATGATCGACCCGAGATCGACACCTTGCAGCCCGCGCGTCGCCGCTGCGGTCCGCAGTTCATCGAGTGCCGTAGGGGGAGGCGTGGCGCGGCCGGCCCAAACCTGGGTCGCGCCCATCAGTACGAACAATAGCGAAGGCAACCGGAGGCGCAGAGTCACAGCCATGTCCCTCTCGTGGCCCCGAATATAAGGACGGAAGTAAACCCGGTCAAATCAACGGCTTCCGACCGGTAAGCGCGGCTCCCGCAGCAGGGAACACGGGAGTGCCGGCGCCAGGATCGGGAACCCTGAATCTCTATTGAGGTCGAGTTGCCTCGCCGTCACCCTCGTCGCCGCTCGCCTGAAGCACGACGACCGTGATGTTGTCTTCGCCGCCCG
>CAZAHQ010000453.1:0-3848 GCA_964484415.1 uncultured Acidobacteriota bacterium
TTGGTGATGTGATCCATCGTGACCAACATCCGCTTGGCCGATGTCAACAGATCCATAGCGCCGCCCTTTACTTTCTCCATCGCGCCGGGTACCATCCAGTTGGCGATGTCACCGCGTTCGGAAACCTGCATCGCGCCCAAGATCGAAAGATCGATCTTTCCGCCGCGGATCATCGCGAACGAGTCTGCCGACGAGAAGAACGACGCACCCGGCAGCACCGTCACCGTCTGCTTGCCGGCGTTGATCAGGTCGGCGTCGACATCGGCGTCGGGTGGAAAAGGCCCCATCCCCAAGATTCCATTTTCGGATTGGAAGATCACTTCCATACCGGGCGGAACGAGATTGGCAACCAGCGTCGGCATGCCGATCCCCAAGTTGACATAAAAACCGTCGCGCAGTTCCTGTGCGGCGCGAGTCACGATCTGCTGGCGAGTGAGTGGCATCGATTCTCCCGATACGTACCGATTACTTGCTGACCGTGCGCTGCTCGATTCGTTTCACGCGCGGCGCCACGACCACTCTGTGCACGAACACACCGGGTGTGTGGATTTGGTCGGGATCGAGCGAGCCGACATCGACCAACTCCTCCACCTCGGCGATGCAGATCTTCCCGGCACCGGCTGCCATCGGGTTGAAATTGCGCGCGGTCTTGCGAAACACCAGGTTGCCGTAGCGATCCGCCTTCCACGCAGCAACCAACGAGAAGTCGGCGACGATCCCGCGTTCCATCACGTAGTGCTTGCCGTCGAACGCGCGCGTCTCCTTGCCTTCGGCGACCACCGTGCCGTATCCGGCAGGCGTGAAAAATGCGGGGATCCCTGCGCCGCCGGCACGCATCCGCTCGGCCAGCGTGCCTTGCGGTACGAACTCGACCTGCAGTTCGCCACTCAGGTACTGGCGTTCGAACTCGGCGTTCTCCCCGACATACGAGGACACCATCTTCTTGATCTGCTTGGTTTGCAGCAGCAGACCCAAACCCCACTCGTCGACGCCGGCATTGTTGGAGACGCAGGTCAGACCAGTTACCCGTTTCTTGACGAGCGCGGCGATCAGGTTCTCCGGAATCCCGCAGAGACCGAAGCCACCGACCACGAGGGTCATGTTGTCGCGAATGTCCCGGATCGCTTCGTCGGCCGAACTCACAACCTTGTTGATCACGCTCTGTGCCTTTCGTGGACTCGAACCAAGTCGGTATCGAGACGAGTTGCGTGCCGGATCATACCGCTGGCGCCGCCGGATCGTCAGTGCCCAGATTCAAGTTGATCGAGCGCGCCACCCGCGTATCTTCCCGCCCTTGCTACCGGCCACCGACCACCGGTCAACGCTCACATCGAGGTCCTGCATGACACCTCAGGCTCACCGCGTCTGTTTCACTGCGCTGATGGTGGCGCTCGGTATCAGTCCAGCCCATGCCTTGGAGCCGCAGCCGATGGCAGACAGAGGCGAGCGCACGCTCGTGATCGGCATCGAGGCCGATCGCAATCAAGCCCGGGTCGTGGCGTACACCGTCAAGGACCGACCCTGGCGCAGTTCCGAACCAGGCCCTGGCCCGCGTGCGGTCGACGGGCCAGGCGAGCTCCAACTCGAGGTCGAACTGCTTGGCCCGGAAGGCCAGGTCGTGACGCGTCGCGTCGAGGTTGCGGGCCTTTGCTTCGATCACGGCGCCGACGCAGCAGCGCACGTCGAAGGCGACACAGTCAGGCTCCACCGTGAAACCTTCACGGTCGAACTCCCGGAGCGAACCGGATTCGATCGAGTCGAAATCGCTTATTACCGGCAGAAGCGCGGAGCGCTCGAACGGATCGCACTCGGGCGTCTACCGCTGAGCCCCGACCTGTTCACCGCAGCAGGGGGTGAGGCGGCCTACGCCGGCCTCGCGTTTGCAAACTCCAGCGCCGCGCCGAACGAGCCGGCACTGCTTACCCCGGGAACCGTGCACTGGCCTGAGGAGTACGGCGAGACCGAGAAGTACCGGATCTACGGCAGCGCCAGTGAAACGGAGCAGCGTGTCAACATCGTGCTCGTCCCCGATGGGTACACGCACGCCGAGAAAACAGTGATGGAGACGCACGCGCAGAACTTGGTCAACTATTTCCGTTCCAAGACGCCGTATGCCGAGCACGACCCGTTCATCAACTACACGCTTGTCTACGCTTATTCGACGCAAAGCGCGACCGATCAGTGCGACTGCAACATCGTGCGCGATACCGCGATGAACACGCGCTTTCCGCAGGCCGGCTACCCTTGTGGCGACTCGGGCAACCGCTGCCTCTTCTACGGGACCGGCAACGGCGGTCCGAACTGCGACCCCAACACCTCGTCGAATAACATCGTGGCCGCGGAACTGCGGGCCCCCGCCAAAGACGTCACGCTGATCATGGTCAACACCACACGCTACGGCGGGTGCGGTGGCTCGCGCGCGGTCTATGCGGCGGGAAACTCCTCGGCCACCGAGATCGCCGTGCACGAACTCGGCCATTCGTTGGCGGGGTTGGCCGACGAGTACGAGTCGTATTCCACCTGCGGTACCGGCGCCGGCGAGATCAACTCATCGCTGAATGCGTCGCAAGGGGCGTGGCCCGAGTGGATCGGAGATCTCGGTGCGCCTGTGCGTGGGGCCCAGTACTACTCGCAGTGCATCTATCGCCCCAGCTTCGATTGCGACATGCGCGCGCTCGGGTTGCCGTTCTGTGCCGTCTGCAAACAGCGCTTTGCGTTGACCTTCTTCGGACACCCACGCGTCGCGCCGACCGCGCCGATACGCTCGGCAGCACCTACGTCGCCTGTGACTACTACGGTCGGGAAGAACGTCGACTTCGCGGTGACGACTCGCTTGGCGGTGGGAGCCGTGGTCACCAACAACATCACCTGGCAGTTGCAGGGGCCAGGGTTTCCTACACCCACCACCGTCGCCAGCGGATCGCCGCAGTTGACGCGCTCGTTTACCGACGTCGGCGACTACACGTTGTCGTGCGAAGTCATCGCCGACACGAACTTCGTCAAGCCAGCCAAGACAGCCGCCAACCGCGACGTCACCAGTTGGACCATTTCAGCCGCTGCGATTGGTGAGGTTTCCAAGAGTCCCGGCGCGCCGCAGCTCACCGTAACCAAGACCGGATCGACGGTGACCCTGCGATTTCAAGATCTGGGAACCAATCGCTACAACGTCTACGTCTCGAACGACCCGACGACCGCACCGTTCAAGGTGGGTGACCCGTCGCATGGGAAGAAAGACTGTGCCGTCGCCGTCTCCAGCGCGGGTGCGGGTCTGTTGCAGGTCACTAACTACGATCCTGACGCGGGCATCACCGGCAATCGGTCGTTGCTAGCGATTTTGGTCAGCGCCGACAACGGTGCCGGGACGGAGGGGACGCTCGGCTCCAATTCGAGCGGCGGACCACGGGACGCGGACGCGTACTGCAGTCGCTAGGAGGTGGCCACGAAATAGATCGGGTCAGACGTCCCCGAACCTTCTTACCACTGGGACGGTTTCGCTCCGAAACCTCTGCCCCGCTGCCTTCGACGGGTAAGGTCCTCAACCGCGACGGCGGTCCCTTCTCGCAGCGGCGCACACCGGAAGGCACCCCCGTGAGACCTGCAATCCACATGATCACAGCGGCCTCCACCGGACCGGGCGAGAGTGGTTCCGCCAATGTTCGCGCACTGAGTCCTGAGCGCGGTATTTCGTCGACACCTTCCGGGAGCCGCGGGGACAGATCCCGGGGACAGCGTGCGGGTGCTGCCAGCGCTCCAAGTTGCTTTTTTGCTTGCCTTGCCACGCCAGTGGGGGTTAATTGCCGCTGGCCAAGATCGAGTCCCGGATCGTGGTCTGGCCTGGCTGGCGTCCC
>CAZAHQ010000454.1:0-3848 GCA_964484415.1 uncultured Acidobacteriota bacterium
GGAAGCGGCGCGCGTTCATGCCGTGCGGGTCGTTCAACCCGATCCGGGAAATGCCACGGCGGTCGCAGAATGGGCTTTGCTTCACATGCTCGCATTGGTCCGAGGGGTGCGGCGCCACTGGGAGGGCGAGACCTGGGATTGGGGTAGCCGCGAAACTCTTGCGGACGGTCAACTCTCCGGGCTTCGTCTCGGGATCGTCGGCTTGGGCCGCTGCGGTTCGCGCGTCGCTCGGCGGGCCTGTCGATTCGAGATGACGGTGAGCGCCTTCGACCCCTACATTCCCGTGGAGACGTTCGCGCTCCATGGTGCCCACCCGGCGCGATCGCTCGAGACATTACTCTCCGGCAGCGACGTACTGACCCTGCACTGCCCGCTGACGGCCGAGACCAAGGGAATGATCGGCGCTGCAGAGCTGGCGTGCCTGCCGCGAGGTTCGTTACTGCTGAATGCAGCACGTGGCGGGCTGGTGAATGAGGAGGCGTTGATGCAATCGCTCGACTCGGGGTGGATCGCCGGTTGTGCCGTCGATGTTTGGGAGCGCGAACCCCGACCAAGAACCGGCTTGGCGACCCATCCACGGGTCTTGGCGACGCCCCATCTGGCAGGTCATACCGCCACCTCGCATCGGGCTCGCCGAGAAAATCTGCTGGCCGCTTTGGAAGAACTCCTGGACGAGTTCGGTAACGGACAGGAGACCGAGTGACGCGCGCTGCCCGCGGTTGGGCCTTCCTGTTGTTGCTAACGATCCTGTTCGGTAGCGACACGGTCGAGGCGCGCAGCCGCCGTCATCGTCGCGAGTCGGCTCCGCCCCGGCCGCGGCCGCTGCGCTCCGCAACGGCGATTGCGCCCCCCATCGAACGCGCCGCAGACGATGCCGTCCTGGTGATCCCCAGCACCAAGGGTCGATGGGTGCTCACGGTGATGTGGCCGCGCGCCGAGGTGCTCGACGCTGGGGTCCATGCTCGTGCGGCGGTCGAGGTTGCTGCGCTCGTCGCGATCGATGAGGCGACGGCCGGCCTGAACGACAGCGCCAGCGTCGATGCCGTGGTGCGCACGGTGCCAGCCGGTGTGATGGTCGGCTTCAGTTTGCCGTCGGGTGGCGCTTCAATCGAGCAACTCGTGGCTGCAGCCGAACGACTGGCCACGCCGCCAGCCATCGACGCGGCGAGCCTCGATGAACAGATCCAACGTAGCCTCAGCGCTGCGCGCCAAACATGGAACTCACCAGCGTTGGTCGCGCGAGCGGTGGCGATGTCTTCGCTCTATCCGGGCTTCGATGGGTTCCCGTGTCAGCCTGAAGATTTCAGCGACGTGAATGCAGCCGATGCATTGTCCGCGATTGCCGATGTCCGCACGCGCCGCATCGCTGTGCGCGCGGTCGGGCCCTCTGGACTGGCGACCAGTTTGGCGTCAAGGCTGCGCGATCGATTGGGGCGTCCTGTGAGTGCGCCCACACCGACCGATAGTCCCAAACTCCCCAGTTCGGTCGCGATCGTTCAGCGAGGCGGCGAGGACCCAACCGTAGCGCTTGCCGCTGGCTTTCGCGCGCAAGACGGAACGGCGCGACCCGATTCGCTGGCGCTGTTTGCCGAAGCACTCGATGAAGGAGACGCGTCGTTGCCGCAACGCTTGGCGATTGCCTGCGGTGCGAGCGTGACGGCGACGGTCAGCTTTGAGCAGGTTGGCGCGCGAGGCGGCGCATTGCTCTTCGAAGCCACGGTACCACGCAGTTGTGCCGCTCAAGCTCTGGCTGTCATGCGAGGTACGATCGAGTCGTTGCACGGTTTACCGCTGCGTGAGGATGTCGTGGCGAGTGCCTGGCAACGACGTGAACGCGCGAACAGTGCGTTGTTGGTGGATCCGTTGGTGCAACTCGACTCATTGGCTTACTCGCCAGGACAGGTCTGGCCGCCAGCTCTGCGAGAACGCCGCGAGTTGCACGGGTCGGACCTCACGGCAGCCGCACGTGTCTACCTCGATCGCAACATGATGGTCTCTGTGCTTGCCGGCAATTGGCCGGAGGAGGCATTACCCAGTGATGCTAAACGGGCGGCTTGGGATCGCTTTTCCGCAACCGGGCCGCAATGGGAACGTGCACTGACCGCAGAGGAGGAATCGGCCCAGTTCGCGCGTGCTGGCGAATCGCTTGCGAGAGAACTTCTGAGTTCCTTGTCGGAGGGTTTGCACCCGCACGCCGTCGTCGGCCATACGGCGCGCTATCGCGTGACCGAAACGACCCCCTTGGGGATCGCCGAAGCGGAACTCCAAGTCGAGGACTCTGAGGGTGCAACGACCACGAGTCTGCATCGCGACGCTTGGACTTTGGAAGCGGCCGCGACGGCGGATAGTCCCGAGGTCGCCGTTCGCGGCGCGACAGGAGCAACCCCGCCAACCGTATCCCGAGATCGAATCACGTTGGCCGCGCTGAGACAGCCAGCGGTGCTCGCGCAGGCGGTCTTGGATGGTCGCGTCGTCGGTTACTCCGCGCTTGCAACCTGTGCCGAGGGGACCTGTCCCGCGTTGCGGGCCGAACCCGGCGATGGATCCCGGCTCCTGCTCCTGCTCGACGGGAAAAGTCGGCTTCCCAAGGCGCTCCGTGTTTGGTGGTCAGGGAGCAGCGAACGCGGTGGTCCGGACGAAGAAGTCGAGTTCTTAGCCTGGACCCAGTTCGCCGATATCCGCGTCGCCTCCGACTTCCAAGTCGACGACGCCTTGGGCGGGCATCGGCGCCTCACACTCCTGGACTGGAAATGGACGGCGGCGCCATAGCCTGAATCAAGCGCAGTCCTGGCAGCACGGCCTACAATGCCCGCATCACTTTTCGAGGCCCAGACATGAACCCTCATCAAGCTACAGATACAGGGCGGGACCAGTCAGCCGTCGGTCGCGCCGTCATTCAAGAGGTGACGATCCGATTTGCCGGTGATTCTGGCGACGGGATCCAAGTGACCGGCAGTCAGTTCACCGGCACCACCGCCCTTGCCGGCAACGACATCGCAACGCTGCCCGACTATCCAGCCGAAATCCGTGCGCCCGCCGGCACGCTGCCGGGTGTTTCGGGATTCCAACTGCAGTTCTCCTCGCACAGCGTCCTGACGCCAGGGGATCAGCCGGACGTATTGGTGGCGTTCAATCCGGCGGCGCTGAAGGTCAACCTGAAAGACCTCAAACGCGGCGGAATCTTGATCGTCAACAAAGACGCTTTCGAAGACACGAACCTGAAGAAAGCGGGCTATCAACAAAATCCGCTCGAGGATGACAGCCTCGAAGCGTATCGGCTGTTCTCGGTAGAAGTGACGCGCTTGACGCGCGAGGCGCTGTTGGAGAGCGGGCTTTCATCCAAGGATGTCGAACGCTGCAAGAACTTCTTCGCGCTCGGAATGCTGTATTGGCTGTATGCGCGTTCTCCGGAACCGACGCAGCGCTGGATCCACGAGAAGTTCGACAAGAAGCCCGACGTGGCCAAGGCCAACGAAACCGTATTGATGGCGGGTTACCACTTCGCGGAAACGACCGAGCTGTTTCAGACGGTCTACGAAGTTCCGCCCGCGAAACTCGTACCCGGCACCTATCGCAACATGGAAGGAAACGAAGCGGTCGCGCTGGCGCTCGCCGTCGTTGCCAAGAAAAGTGGCTTGCCGGTAGTGTTGGGCTCGTACCCGATCACACCAGCATCGACGATTCTGCACCGCGCCGCGCGGCTCAAGGCGTACGGCGTTTACACCTTCCAAGCTGAAGACGAAATCGCCGGGATCGGATCGGCCCTGGGAGCCTCGTTCTCAGGTGCACTCGGGGTGACCACCACCAGCGGCCCGGGCCTGGCGCTCAAGACCGAGATGATGGGTCTG
>CAZAHQ010000455.1:0-3830 GCA_964484415.1 uncultured Acidobacteriota bacterium
TTACGACGGGATCGAGAATTATCTAGTTCCACCGCAACGAGCGATGTGGCTCGAGCCGGAGTGGGTGTACCCGACCTGGACGACAAACTCGAACTTTGTCATCGACGCCGGCTGGAATGATCCGCCCGGTCCGCCGAGCGACCGCGATGGCGATGGCATGCTCGAAGGGCAGTCCGTGATGAGCAACCCCGATGTCCGAATCACGCTGGACGTCGATCCCGAGGACACGCTCACCGGCACGCCGATGGGGATGCGTTTGCCACAACCGGTGAGTTCCAACCGTTACGTGATGTTCTTGAAATACGAAATCGAGAACATCAGCGGTCACTCGCTGACCAACCTGCGCTTCTTCCAGTTTCTCCACGCACACCCGGCCAACAGTGAGATCGGCAACGTACAGGCGGTCTACGATCCGGCCTCGTATGCGGGAATCCGCAGCGACTACCACTACGACGTGACGCAGACCGCAGTCGGATCCGGTGAAAAAGACGGAGCGTTCACCGGGTGTCAATTCCGGGACCACGTCAACATCTCCGGCAACATCATCCCAGCCGACTTCGGGTTGGGTCACTACCGCGACCACTTCGGCCGGCCGGAATCGGGGCTACACGACGAGGTCGAGCGCGACGCGCTGGGGAACCAGGTCACGTTCGGACCTGACCAAGTCGCCGGAGCGATGCGCTGGGACCTGGGCACGCTCGCGAACGGCCAGAAGGCGTCGCTGCGAGTCATGGTCGCGGTGCGCAGTGAAGAGCTGTCGGGCTCCGGCCAGCTCACGAACTCGAGTTGCGTCAGGATCACCTCGACCGGCGGCGACCCATCGATTCGCGTCGAGCGCGGTGCGTGCGGCGCCGCGAGTGCTGCTCCTCCATACGACGTCATCACCGGCTTTCTCGCCGAGGTGATCAACTTCCCTGGCAGTCAGACGCTGATGTCCGGCGCCGTGTGTGAAGCGAACGATCTCACCCAGGATCGAGTCACGGTTACCAACGCGCTCTCTCTCTGTCGGGATTCGCTCTACATCCTGGTGCGGCGAGGCAATGGCCTGCAATCCAATTACGGCGTGGGCTCGGATGGCACCTCGCGCGATGCGCCCAGCGGTTGCCCTTAGCAAAGCGCGCCGGGCGATTGTGCGTTCAACTCGCCGGACGGATCGATGCGCCCCTTCTGGGCAGGCGTGTGATCGAGAGGGAGTCGAGAAGCGACCAGTACGAATCGCGATACGACGCTTGGTGCCGGGAGTGGGGATCGAACCCACACGACCTTACGGTCAGGGGATTTTAAGTCCCCTGCGTCTGCCATTCCGCCATCCCGGCGCGTGGTGATTCTAACGACTATCGAGGCGACGCTGACTTGTCATCAAATCGCGACGCTCGCTCAAACACCCTTCTCGAGCGCCGTGAACTGCAACTTCCAAAACGCCTTGGCGCGATCGACCGCGGCCGCATCGGATAACTTGTGTTGTTCGACCTGCACCAATGTGCGCGCCGGTCCTTTGGCCCAGAAGTAGATCTCGACCGACGAGCCGTCTTCCCAGGTGATGCGCAGCGATTTGTTCTCGTTGGCCTTACGAATGAAGTAGCCGCGCGCATCGAGCCAGCGACGGCGCTTCTTTTCATCGGCCCATCGTTCGTACATCTCGCCCAGCGGTTGGTCGAAGGTGCGGCTGACGCTGGCATTGAAGCCGGTGGCTGTTTGGTGCTTCTCGCGCAATCCTCGCGCTTGCTCGTAACCGACGGCGACCATCTGACTCCACCACTCGTTCACACTTTTCTGCTCATGCAAATACAACGCGATCCGCCGATGAGTCCAACCGCTGGCGCCGGCCTTGTCCAAGAGCGTGAGCCAATCGGCCCAACGCTTGCCGGTGGCCTTCAGCACGGCGTCGTCACCGATCCCGGCCGACTTCGTCGTCGAGGCAGGCGGTGTCTTGGTCGAGCGTTGGGTGGTGCGCGTGGCGGGCTGCTTGGCGGGCCGCGTGCTCGTACTTCTCGATGTTTTGCTTGTCGCCTTCTTGGTGACTTTCTTTTTGGCGTTCTTCTTAGGTTTCTTGGTAGCTTTCTTGGTGGCTTTCTTCGCTGATTTTCTCGCGGGCCGCTTGACTGCTTTCTTTCCCAGCTTCGCCCGCGCCTTCGATCGCACCGCCATTGAGTCCACCCTTGAACTCAGCGGCGATCCCCTTCGCCGACTGAGGGCCCGAAGTCGACCACATCTGTGAAGCGGGAAGCAACTGCACGCCCATCGATTTTCAACGGTCGATAGCGGCGGTCCCGAACGGCGGCGAGCGCGGCCGCTGCGAACTCCCAGCCGGGGTTGAGGTCGGCCACCGGTTCGGCCTGGGCCACCCGCCCGTGTCGATCCACCAAAAGGCTCACCCACACACGGCCCGCGACCCCCTCACCGATCGCATGCCGGGGATGAAATGCCGAAACCGCCGGCGCCCAGTACAACGCCGCAGGCTCCGTCTCGCAGCTCGACGGCGCGCGATCCTCCAAAAGCACAGGCGCGACTTCCAGCACACGGCCGTCGCGCAACTGCTCCCATCGCGTTTCACAGCTTGGGGTGCCGGGGACCTCGATCAGGCGCGGCGGGATCGGCTCCCAAGCGTCGACATCCGGCGATGGCGGGGCGAGTCGCTGAGCCGGTGGCGCGATCGTGATCCAGACCGACAGCACCGCCGCAAAGACGGCATGCGCAACGAACGACTTGCGTATCGCACGACGAGAAACGACCGGTTTCGATTCGAGACTGGCTGCCAATTCGAGTTTCATGGTGGGCCTCCACGCCCGAGGCCCGCGGCGGGCCTTCCTCAACATGGCGCTCAGCCCAGTTCATGGCCAGTCCACTCGCGCGGAAAGGGTCGATGCGGCAAACGCGTCGCGCGCTTGCCGCATCGGGGCGCAGCGAATTCTCAGCAGCGCGCGCCGATCAGGCCTCCCACGGCAATCCGGGTTTGCCGAAATGGCCGTAGTTGGTGGTCTTGGTATAGATCGGCTGCAGCAAATCGAGTCGCTCGATGATCGCACCGGGACGAAAGTCGAAGTGCTTGTCGACACACTCCTGCGCCGCGCGCGCGTCGCCGGTGCCGAACGTATCGACCATCACCGAAACCGGCTTGGCGACTCCGATCGCGTAGGCCACCTGTACCTCCGCGCGGCGCGCCAACCCCTGCTTGACGATTTGGCGCGCGACGAAGCGGCAGAAGTACGCGCCGCTGCGATCGACCTTGGACGGGTCTTTGCCGCTGAACGCGCCACCGCCGTGTCGCGCGAACCCACCGTAACTGTCGGCGATGATCTTGCGACCGGTGAGCCCCGCGTCGGCCGATGGCCCGCCCTGCACGAAACTCCCCGTGGGGTTGACATCGAGTCTCAAGTCGCTGCGATTCCACTCGCCGAGTGCGCGCGGCAACAAGCTCTCGCGCACGAACGTGGCGATTTCCTCGCGCGCCACCGAACGGGCATGTTGTGTCGAGAGCAGCGCGTGAGTCACCGAGACCGGCCGGCCATCGATGTAACGCACCGAGATCTGTGTCTTGCCGTCGGGGCGCAACCACGGGACTTCGTTGCGATGCCGCGCTGCCGCCAATTCGCGGGCCAACCGTTGAGCGAGCAAAGCCGGCAGCGGCATCATCTCGTGTGTTTCATCGGTGGCGTAGCCGAACATCATTCCCTGATCGCCCGCCCCTTGCGCGAGTTGGTCGGTGTGCGAGCGATTGACGCCCTGATCGATTTCGCGCGCCTGTCTGGTCACGATCGTGGTGATGCGCACGCCCTCTGCAGAAAACGGTTCGCTTGCATCGGTGTACCCGATCGACTCGATTGCTGCGC
>CAZAHQ010000456.1:0-3826 GCA_964484415.1 uncultured Acidobacteriota bacterium
CGCCGCATTGGTCAAGCTGTCGGCCGGATCAACGATGTAGATCCGCCGCGATAACTCGTACGGCTGCTGCGTCAGCGACAAGGCGATGTCGCGCGCTTGCAAGATCGAAACGCGGGTCTTTCCCTGCGGGATCCCGATGAACCCGGCGTCGGGCAGATGCCGCGCCGATTCGCCCGAGGTCGACCCGGCACGCAGCGCCGTCACCTCGTGCGCCTGCACGATCCGCTGACAACACGCGCAGGTGCCGCAGGCATCGACACCGTGCGGTTGCTGACAGACCAGCGCAGCGCAAAACGCCAGCGCCGCCGTGCGCTTGCCGACCCCGTCCGGTCCCTGAAACAGTAGCGGCGGCACCGGCTCCTCGCGTTGGGTCGCCAGCGCCGTAAGGGCAGCGGCTGCGCTGGGTTGGCCCAGCAGCTTCGAAAGCGTGACGAAGGCACTCATCGCGCCGCCACCGGCGTCAGCGCCGGGATCAAATCGCGCAACGTCTCGACCACGCGCGCATGCACGTCATCGGGCGAGCCCGCAGCGTTCACCACACGAACGCGCTGCGGCTCGTTGGCCGCGATCTGCAAGAAGCCGTTGCGCACGCGCTCGAAGAACGCCTCGTCGGCATCGTCGTAGCCGGCGTGCTCGTCGTTGACACGTGTGCGCGCGCGATCCAATCCCTCGTGCGGCGCCAGGTCCAATAGCAACGTGCGATCGGGACGCAGTGTCAGCGGCGTCAGGCGATGCAAGCTCTCGATCAACTCCATCGGCCGCCCGCGACCGAAACCCTGGTAGGCACGCGTCGAGTCCAGATACCGATCGCAAATCACCACATGACCGGCCGCAAGCGCTGGAGCGATCATCGCCTCGATATGCTGCGCGCGCGCGGCCGCGTACAGGAAGATCTCGGACAACTCCAGGTCGGCCCAAACGGCTGGATCTTTCAGGAGCGCTCGCAACGCCTCGCCGACGCGCCCGCCGCCGCCCGGCTCGCGCGTCGCGACCGCGGTGCGCCCGCAGGCTTCGACGGCTTGCACCAAGCGCAACGCTTGGGTCGATTTTCCGGCCCCTTCGATCCCTTCGAGCGTAATGAAAACCCCGTGTCCCGACACCATAGGGCGCGATTATCCATACAATCCCGGCCGATGCCCCAAGATCGTCGCCTACAAAACCGTCGCGCGCGCTTGGGTCGGCGCGAAATCGAACTGAGGGCCGAGGGATTTCGCTTCGTGGCCGGGGCGGACGAGGCCGGAGCGGGCCCATTGGCCGGCCCATTGGTCGGCGCCGCTGTGGTGCTTCCTGCCGGTGCGCGTCTACCAGGGGTATTCGATTCGAAGCAACTCAGCGCCGCGCAACGCGAGCACTGGGCGAGCGAGATTCGCACGCAGGCAATCGCGTACTGCGTGATCGAGATTTCGTCCAAACAGGTCGACACGATCGGGCCGTATCGCGCCGCGCTCTTGGCGATGACACAGGCCGTCAACGCACTCAATCCCCCGGCCGACTACCTGTTGATCGATGCGCGACGCTTGCCGCATCTGAGAATCCCACAGGAGCCGGTGGTGAAAGGGGACTCGCGACATTTGGCGATCGCCGCGGCGAGCATCCTGGCCAAGACCTATCGCGATGCGCGGATGGTGGAATTGGAAGCGCAGTACCCGGGCTACGGTTTTGCGCAACACAAAGGGTACGGCACCGAGGCACATGTCGAGGCGCTCAATCGATTGGGACCGTGCCCGGAGCATCGCGTGCGGTATGCGCCGGTGCGCGCGGCGATGGGGGACGCTCAGGCACGGCTGCTGTTCTAGCGACGCGTTGCAACCCTCGACGCACGCGTCAGAGCCCGGCATGAACCGCTTGTCTCTGTCCTGCATCGCGTCGGGCGCGACGCTTGGAAACTCAGCCGGCCCCAGCACCGATCACAGCGTCCGCTTCGATCTCGACCAACATCGAGGAATCGATCAGCGCGGCCACCTGCACCATGGTCGAGGCCGGTCGTGTGTCTCGGAACGCTTCGCTGTGTGCGCGCGCGATCGCCGCCCACTGCGTGATGTCGGTTACAAACAATCGCGTGCGCACCACATCGGTCAACGACGCGCCCGCTTCCTTCAACGCCGCCTCGATCTTGAGCAACGCGACCTGTGTTTGGCGATACGCATCGGAAAGGCCCTCGATCTTCCCGTCCGGCCCGGTGGCGGTGGTCCCGGCAACGAAGACATACGAACCGACCTTCACCGCGCGCGAGTACCCGACCACCGACTCCCACGGTGCACCGCTGGAAATGTTGACTCGCTTCACGAGCGTTCCTCCCGACGATCGACTGGGTGTACCGGGCGGCGACGGACAGCTCGCCACGACTCGCCGCCACGGCACGAGACTCTACCGGAATCGAGGGCCGAAGGCAGCGTCCCGTCGCTGCATAAATGCCACACAGACACGGGGGAACTCTGGCGGCCGCGCGCTGTCCTTTCTACCGTCAGACCGTAACCACCGTTCACCGGTTGCGAGGAGGCGTCGATGAAACGTTTGGATCTGCGTTTTGCCTTCGTAGCGGGCGTCGCACTGTCCTGGGTGTCCCGCGCCGTCGCCTATCCAATCCCGCCAGCGACGTTGTGGGATCAAGCAGGGAAGGCGGAGTTGATCGTGGTCGCCGATGTTCTTTCGATCGAAGCACAAACCTGTGAACCGAAGGAGCGGTGTGGGGATGTCGCGACGCTCGCTGTGGTCGAAGCGTGGAAAGGGAAATCGCCACCACGCCTGCGCGTCCCGTTCGTGAACTTCATTTGCCCGGCGCCCGCACGATTCGAGGTCGGTGCACGCGCGCTGGTGTTTCTCGCGCGTGAGGAGGGCGAGTGGTCGGTGGTGAACCTCTCCTACGGAACCCTCTATCCCACCAAGGCGGAGTTGCCGACGATCCGAGACCGCGTGATCGAGGCGGCGGAACTGCAGCGTCAGACCCCAACCGATGCGCAAAGAATCGCCTGGCACGTGCGTGCCGCGGCCGATCCGGCAACGCGCTGGGATGGACTTTATGGGCTGGATGCCGGTTCGGACTCGCTCCATGGCTACTACGATCAAGCCAAGCACCCGAGCAAACGCCAAATGCTGACGTCCGAACAGCAGCAGTTTCTGGCCGATGCTTTCTTCGCGCACCCGGTGTTGGATCGCACCTTCCCGATGATGCTCTCGGTACTGAGTCGAGTGGAGAGTCAGGCAGTCGATCAACTCGCGCTCGATGCCATCGAAGGGCTCGTGACCGAGGAGGCACCTCCCTGGTGGACGCGCGAGGTGATCGAAAAGACGCTCTATCGCTTACGCGATCCGCAGGTGGAACGGCACATCGAGCTGTTGGGAATGGATCCGTACGCAGTTCCGACGCCGGTCGAGCTGAGGAAAGCGTGGCGGGCGATTCGGATCGACTTGAAGCTGCCCGAGGGTTCGCCCCTGAGGCCGGAGTTTCGCGGCGGCAAAGGAGTTGGATCGAATACGCCGAGTTGATGCACGCGGCGGCTGTGTGCACCGATCTTGGCGATCGCATTGAGTGTGGCGTTGACGACACTGGGGGCCGACGTTGGAGTCAGGAGGCTCGACTGTGAACGCCACAACGTCTCGCGCTTGTTTCTTCTTGATCGTTTGCAGCCTGGCTGCACGATTGCCTGCGCACGCCACCGCCGGCATCGCCGAATGGGAGGTGACAACCCCCGGGGGCAATCGAGTCTCGCACACCGATCCATGGAAGGCCGATCACGCCACGTTCGTTCAGGCGGCGCCCCCCTCGAACGATGTGCTTGTGAGTCATGTCGAGTGGTGGAGCTACTACGACGGATACGTTGCCGGC
>CAZAHQ010000457.1:0-3825 GCA_964484415.1 uncultured Acidobacteriota bacterium
CAGCTCGATCCTCTTGAAAGCTGGTAAGCCGCTGTCCAGTCTGTTCCCAGCCAACACCTGGGTTCCCGTCACCCTCACCAACCCCGACGACGGCCGCTCCATCACCATCGAAGTCAATCGCACCCTCAAGAAGTTCCGCTGACAATTCGGGGACGGTATACCTATTACCGTCCCCGAAGCAGTTGCGATCTTCTGCACCACGTTCCGCCGCCAAAACGGGCGGCACTTGCCCTTTGTCAACCGCAGTTCCCAACCACCGATCCCAAGCAAGCGGCGCTAGCAGCGGGAGTGGAGCCTCCCGCGGGAGGTGATGCATGACACTCAAGGGCCTTATCCGCCGCCAACCGGAGATCTCCGATCCATGGATCGAGTTCCCACGCATGTGGGACACGCTCTTCGACGATGTTCGCAACCGTTGGCCCGCGTTTCGCGCCGATGTCAGCGGTGAGTTCGTGCCGCGTCTGGACATCGCCGAGGACGAAAAGGGGTTTGAGGTGACCGTCGAACTCCCCGGAATGGAGGCCAAGGATGTCGAACTGAGCCTCCATGAAGGGATGCTGACGATCAAAGGGAAGAAGGAAACCGAACACGCCGAACATCACAAGAACGTCTTCCGGAGCGAGCGCACCTACGGTTCGTTCCAGCGCCAAGTGGCGCTGCCGATGGAGATCGATACCGAGCGCATCAACGCCATGTTCAAAAACGGAGTGTTGACGGTGCATCTGACCAAGACGCCGGAGGCACTACGTGCGGCCCGAAAGATCGCCATTCGAACGGAATGAACTCCGCTCGAGAAAGCGATCACTCACCGCAGGGGCGGCGTCCGAGGCGCCGCCCCTCTTGTCTGTTCGCGCGGCTCGCGCAGGCACGAACGCCTGCGGATGGGAAGCCCACAGCCGCAATGCTGCCAATCTGTCGGCACCGCCCCTCAGCAAGCCGTCTCGCCTCCACAGTTGCAAAACGGAACACCGTGACCGATCAGTATCAAGTGCGGCCGACTCGGGCCGAAACGACGCCGAAGGCGCATCTCGCCACAACGTTGTCGCGGTCTACGGGCACGAGTTTCATAAAGAGCGGTTGAATGAATCTGCGGGCGAAGACTCTTCTGACGGTGGGATCAGCAACGGTGGGGGTCGGTGCGTTGGTCGTTGCCGCGACCGCAACGCTGCTTTTGTTCAACGCCCGTCAACTGGAGTCGATCCTGACATCGCGCGATGTGGCCCGCACGCGCGAGGCTCTCACCGTAGAACTCGAGTCGACTCGCGACACGGCGCGATACTGGTCGGTCTGGGACGATGCCTACGCGTTTGCCGCCGACCGCAATCAGAAGTTCATCGAGGCCAACCTTTACGATGACGTGTTGCGCGAGGCACGGCTGGACCTGGTGCTGTTCCTCGACCCCGACTGCGGGACGATCTTCGCAAAATCGCTCGCGCTGCCAGGCGAATCCACCCGGCTCGACACCAGCCTCGTTCGCCAGAAGTTCTGCAGCCTCCGCAAGAAATCAGAATTGCCACAAGACCCCGCGAACCCTGCAGGCATCAATGGCGTTCTCACGGTCGGCGGCGAGCCGCTACTGATCGCGGCGGCGCCGATTCTCACCAGCAAACGAACCGGCCCGAGCCGCGGCACGGTGCTGGTTGGACGCCGGCTCGATCACCGGGTCACGTCGCGGCTGCAACGGGTGACCGGGTTCGACCTCGAGATCGCGATGGCCAACGCACTCCCACTGAGCTTTGCCGATGCCGTCGGGTTGCTCGATTCTGGGAAGAACCAAATCGCGGTCCCGCGCGACAAGGCGCGGATCGATGTCTTTGCTGTCATTCCCGACCTGCACGATCGCCCAGCCGCACTCTTCAAGCTGACACGCGCGCGAGAGACGTACGCGCAGACGGTATCGCTGGTCCGTGTTCTGCTGCTGGCCAGCCTGGCCGTCTGCGGCATCTCTTGTCTCGCCGTCTTGGTCTTCCTCGATCGATTCGTGCTCTCACGTCTGGCCGGTTTGATCTCGTCCGTGGGCAGCATCAGCCACTCGCGCGACACGACGGCGCGCGTCAGCGTTGCAGGTCGCGACGAACTCGCCGGCCTTGGCGATGCGATCAACGACATGTTGGTAGGGCTCGACCGTTCGCGACACGAACTCGAGCAGCGCGACGCGCGACTGGGGGAAATGCTGGCCGCACTCGAGAGCGCGAAACTCGAATTGGAGGCCCGCGTGATCGACCGCACGGCCGAGCTGCGGGCCAGCAATCGCGAGCTCCAGGGTGAGGTCGTCGAGCGCATCGCGGCAGAGGAAGCGCTCAGCACTCAACTACGACTGCAGCGTGGTGTCGCCGGTTTCTCGAAGACATTGCTGCAAGATCAACAGCGGGGTGGTGGTCTCGAGCCGGCACTCCAGCATCTGCTTGCGGCGGCCGACGCCAGCCGCGTCTACGTGTTCATCAATCGCACCGATCCAGGGCTTGGCGTCGTGATGGAACGCACCCATGAGGTCTGCCGCGCCGGGGTCTTACGACAGATCGATGAACACCCGCATCAGCGGTGCCTGGCCTACCAACCGACGTTCAGCTCGTGGTGGGATCTGCTGTCGGCAGGCGACATCATCCAGGCACTGATCGACACTCTTCCGGAGCCTCAGCGACTCTACCTCGCGGCCCAAGATGTGCAGTCGGTGTTAGCGCTGCCGATCTTCATCGACGAGCGCTTTGCCGGGTTCATCGGCTTTGATCACTGCACGCGGCCCAAACTCTGGACAGCTTCCGAAGTGGAGTTGTTGCACACCGGAGCGGAGTTGACGGCAGCCTTCCTGCAACGGCAGCGCAGCGCCAGCCTCCTGCAGTCTGCGAAGGAAGCAGCCGAAGCAGCGAGCAAGGCCAAGAGCGAGTTCCTCGCCAACATGAGCCATGAACTGCGCACGCCACTCAACGGCATTCTCGGGATGACCGACATGGCGCTCGGCACGCCGCTGCAGCGCGAGCAGCGCGAGTGCCTCCAGATCGTGCAGTCCTCCGGACAGACGCTGCTCGAGATTGTCAACGACATCTTGGACTTCTCGTCGATCGAGGCGGGGAAACTGAGGCTGCGTCGCGAGCGATTCGACCTCCACAAGCAGATCGCACAAACCGTCGGCGCTCTGGCCGGCCTTGCGGAGAACAAAGGGGTCGAACTGATCTGCGAGGTCAAGAAGTCAGTCCCAAGCCATGTACACGGCGATGCCGGGCGTGTGGGCCAGGTATTGATGAACTTGGTGGGGAATGCTCTGAAGTTCACGGATCGGGGCGAGGTCCACGTCGTCGTTGCCGCGAGACGCCTGAAGGAGAGCCAGTTGCTGCTGCGCGTGTCGGTGCGCGATACCGGCATTGGCATCGCAGAAGATCAACTGCATCGCATCTTCGAGGCATTCGAGCAGGCGGACGGGTCCGCGACACGAAACTTTGGCGGAACGGGGCTGGGGCTGACGATCTCCTCCAAGCTAGCGGCCATGATGGGCGGTAGGGTGCGGGCCGAGAGCCGTCTAGGACTGGGGAGCACGTTCTTCGTCACGCTGAGACTCGGATGTGACGCAGAAGAGATCCTCGATTCGAGCAGAACCGATTCCCTCGAGCCGTTTGTAGGGCACAAGGCGCTCGTGGTGGTGTCGCACCCAACGTCACGCAGCGCGATCGTCCGGATGCTCCACGGTCTCGGCCTCAGCGCGGATGCGTTCGCCGAGCCTGCGGCGGCGGCCGCGAAAGGCACGCTTGCAACCGCAACGAGTCCTTACCGCCTGGTGTTGACCGATGCTGCGCAGGCCGACCGGCGCATGCTCGAGCAAGCTCGCCAGGC
>CAZAHQ010000458.1:0-3818 GCA_964484415.1 uncultured Acidobacteriota bacterium
CCAGGTTTGGTGCCGAGCCCGGTGAGATCGTGTCCCAGTACCTTGTTGTTGTTGTAGGCTATCGCCGGGTCTATATTCCCCTTGGCTTGCGGGGCGTCGACCTGCCACTCGCCTTGACGTGTCCAATTGGTCGCGCCGGTTTCGAAATTCTCACGGTAGTAAAGGCCTGGGATTTGGTTGGCCCGGAAGCTCAGGGCGGTGCCGTGATTGTCGCCGACCGCCAAGTTGCCGTAGGCGTCGGTGCTCTTGACGCGGAAGTACAGCGTGTTGCAGGTGTCGAATCGGTTGAGCAGCACGCTGTGGTCGGTGACCAGTCCAGCGACGGTGAGTGTGTTGCCGAGCGCCGGTGTCGTCCCCCACTCCAGAACGGAGTCGGAGGGCTCGCTGGTGGTCCAACGGATCGTGGCGCGCTGGTCGGTGAGGACGCTGCTATCGACGCGCAGGCTCGAGATCAGCGGTCCGCCGCAGTCGGCGGTGGCGATATCGAACGAGAGGCCCGCAGCGCCAGTGCCATCGTCGCTGTCGAGGTAGGTGACGGTGATGGTGTCGCCGTGTTTGACCGAGATCTTTCCATCGGGCGCGGCCGCGTTGGAGGTCGTCGGTAACGATCCGGCGAAGCGGCTGGAGTTGATCGCCGTCTCGGTAACGGTCACGAACTCGGGAGTGGTCTCGCTGCTGGAGGTCACGCGCAGCACCGCGGTGTCGATCGCGCCGGAGTTGCGATTGAGATCGAGGTCCGAGACCGTGAAGCTCAACGTCGAGTTGCAGGCATAGAAGTTGTTATCGATCGAGACTTTGCCGCCGTGACAGCTCTGCGGGCCTTGACCGAAATCGCCCTGCGTTTCGAAGTGGTAGTACAGCCCGGAGTTGTTGTCGGTAATGCCGTTTCTAGGTTGGTCGGCGCTGTGCACGCTGTAGTAGTAGACGGTGCAGGAGGTGAGACCGGTCAGCGAGACCGCGTGGTCGGTGACCAGCGTGCTGTTGTTGATCTGCGATGCCGGCGGGATCGTCGGATCGTAGTTGACCTGGCTGTCGGAGGTTTCGTTGGTGCTCCAACGCACGATCGCGGAGGTTAGCGTTGCGTCGGTGGTGCGCACATTGCCGATCACCGGCGGCGTGCAATCGACGGGGAGCGTGTCGGTCTTGGTGACGTTGAGTCCGCCCTGGCCATCGTTGGCGTCGATGTACGTGGCGGTGACCAGATCGCCGGACGAGACCTGCACCACTCCGTCGGCATTCGCCGATCCAGCTGCGACGGTGAACGTTCCCTTGAAGCTGCCCGAGTTGGAACCCGATTCGGTCAAGACGATGTTCTCGCCGCCCGGTTCGGTGTTGGAGGAGACTTTCACGGTCAGCGTGAGGGTGCCGCGTAGGTCGCTGTCGGTGACCGACAGATTGAGCGTGGCGCTGCACGAACTGATCGTTTCCTTGAGGTTGACCCGACCGCTCGGCGATGCGCTATTGAGCACCGCTTCGTAGGCGTCGACGCGCCCGGTTCCGTATTCGTTGTCCTTGCCGGGCGGTCCGAGATCGACGGCGGTTTCTTCCAGGACCTGCTTGATGTCGTCCGGTGTGAAGCCGGGATTGGCAGAAACCATCAGCGCGACCGCGCCGGCGACATGCGGGGTCGCCATCGATGTCCCCGAGTTGAAGGAATATCCACTACAAACGTTGTGACTCTTGGTGTCGACACCCGGGCCGCTGACGTCGGGTTTGATCAAGCCGGGAGGGAACGGGTGATCGTTGAACGGAGGGACGCTCTGCCAGGTGACCGGACCGCGACTGGAGAATCCCGCAATGATGTCATTGCAGTCGACGGCGCCAACGGTGATCACGCGCGGGACGTCGCCCGGTGTGCGTACGTTGTCGGGTTCGGCGCCCGAGCCCTCGTTACCGGCCGCGATCACCATTGCGGTGCCCGCGTCGATCACGTTGCCGCAGTTGGTGCGCCAGGTGGCGCGATCAGGATTTTGGTTGTGCGGCCAGCCGAGGCTCATCGAGATCGAGTGCGCACCGTTGGCGGCGGCATACTGCATGCCGTTCCAGACGTCGACTTCATCGGCGAACGTCACACCGACCTTGACGATCATTACCTTCGCATCGGGCGCCATACCGCTTTGAGTTCCGGCGGTGCCATCGCCGGCAACCGTGCCGGCCGTATGTGAGCCGTGCGAGTTGTCGTCGTTGGGCTCGCGGTCGTTGTTGTCGAAGTCCCAGCCGATCAGATCGTCGACGAAGCCGTTGCCGTCATCGTCGATACCATTGACGTCGGCCGGATCCATCACGACGCCGTTGTGGTTGAGATCCTCACCTGGATTGACCCAGACCTGATTGACGATGTCGGAGTGTGTCCAGCAGGCGCCGGTGTCGATGACCGCGATCACCGCGCCGTTTCCGGTGTTGCCCAACTCGTTCCACACGCGCGGCGCTTGCATTTGCTGCACGCCGCACTCGATCTCGTCATTGCCGAAAGCGGCTGGCGCGAACTGCTCAGGGTGTAGCGCGCCGAAGGCCGCGGTGTTGGTCGCAGGCGGAGGCACCGTGCAGGAGTTTTCCTTTGCGCCCAGGAACACATCGCGTTTGGGGTTCCAGTTGATGTGGTCGATCTCGGAGAGCTGCGCCAATCGAAGGATCTCGGTCTTGGTCAGATCGGCGCCGATCACGTTTCCGATCCACAGTGGCCGGACGCGCCGGGCCAAGCCGCGCGTGGCGAGCGATTCGAGTTGTGCGCGAAGCCTGGCTTGAGTGCGTGCGGCGTGCGATTGCAGCGCGGAGACGATAATTCTTCGCCGTTCATCACGGTCGGTGATCGCTTTGGCGCGCGTCGTCAGCGCCGCCCCGGTGAGCTGGTCTTTGAGCACAATGCTGACCGGGATGAACTCGGAGTCGCCGGCGCGTTCGAGCACTTGCGGCAGTTCCCCGGTGAGAGCAGCACCGGATGCTTGTGCGCGAACGGCTGGCGAGATCAGGATGACGAGAAGCGCGAACAGACAACCGGCGATGCGTCGACGCAGCATGGTACCCCCGTGTTCAAGGCGAGCAGATCTCGGCCGACCGAGCCCCTCCGCCCGGATCGACGAACTTTACGTCGAAGGGGTGGGCCGGAGAAGGAGAAATGCAGGAGAGCGAGTGCGAACAGAGGCGGGCGGAACCTATCGTCCCCGTGCGGTCCCCGTTCTCGAGTGGCTGAACATCGGGACGGTTTGCACGGCACTCGACAAACCAGGTTCGCGCCGGGGCGTTAGACGCCCGTCACCCATACGAGGGCTGGGCTCTGGAGATGACCGGCAGTGCGAGGAATAATCCCGCGGTCGATCGCGTTTCAGCCGTCGGCATTCAACGGAGGAGCGGCCTTGACTCACCCCGATCCACATCCAGAGGAGGTACTTGGCTTGTTGAAGCGGCGCACCGCCGAAACACGCATCGCGGTGGTGGGCGCCAGCAACAACCCTGAGAAGTACGGCAACATCATCGTGAGGAATCTGATGGGGAAGGGGTTCACCGTGCTGCCGGTCAACCCGCGAGAGTCACAGGTGGCCGGGTTGACGGCCTATTCCTCTCTGCGCGAACTCCCCAAGCCTGTGCACGTCGTCGACATCGTGACCCCTCCAGCCGTCACGCTGAGCGTGCTTCACGAAGCAACCGAGTGCGGTATCGACGCCGTATTCCTTCAAGACGGCAGCTTCGACGATGCCGTCCTCGCCTACGCCGCCACCGCCCCGTTCAAAACCGTCTACAACGCCAGCATCATGGTCGTCACCTTGCCCGCGCCCTCCGCCACGAAATTCGGGGACGGTTTACCTAAAGCAGAGTTAGCC
>CAZAHQ010000459.1:0-3813 GCA_964484415.1 uncultured Acidobacteriota bacterium
CTTTGGTCCATCCAGCCGGAATGGTGCGCAACCGAAGACGAGGTACCCGTGGGCTCGTGCCTCACACAACTGCAACCCGTCATAGCGACGGGCCAAGAAACGCCGAACCGTTTCGGGCGCAGCGGCACGGTCCAGTTCAACGGTGAAGGCGCCGAGTGTCGTACGGACGACAACGCGGAGCTGTGACGCGCTGACATCGTTGGTCTGCGCGAACAACGCGTTCACACCGCCAGCCGAAATGACCAGCGCGATCGCCAGCGCGAGCCGCGACCCTACTGAGCGCAGTGGTCTTCCTCCGGACTCTGCGGAAGATCGCAGCTACCAACCCCCTGCGGTTCGGGGCGCCTTTCACCGTGGGCATCGATTCCGAGCGGCCCCTCTTGCGCCGAGTTGCGTCCAACCACCATGAAGAAACTCGATCCCGATCCGGGGTTGAACTGCGCACGCCCCTCCGACGAGTCGATGCAGGCCGCGCCGCTGTAGCGATAGTTCCCGACCTGCTCCAGATCTCCCCAATAGACCGTGTGAGACTGCGCGCCGCAGGCTGCTGCGAAGCTGACGCTGAGATCGCCGCTGGTCTTGTCGATCGCGTCGACCCGCAGCGTGCCATCGCGCCCCGCTTCGCCCGGACCGACGAGATACGTACCGACGGTCACGTTCTTTTGTGCGCGCGCGATCAAGACCGGCGCCGAGCGCCCATACTTTTCCCACAACGCGTGCATTTTTTCGCCGCGATTGCGGCGCTCGTCGTCTGCGGTGGGATCGCATCCGGGATCCGATGGATCGCAACTGCTCTCGTTTTCGGCGCTCAGAAACTCCACGTACTCCTTCGACGATGTCTGGTAGTAAAGCAACGCCACGATCAGAAACGGCTTGAACGCGTCTTTCGGCACGTCGATCGAGTACAGCGTGTCATCCCAGTGCACCAGCGTGCCCGGCACCGTCGCGTGAGCAGGGTAGCTGTATCCAACCGGTTTGGTTTCCTCGTCAGGCACGAATCCTTGTGGCGGAATCCGATTGTCCTTCAGCAAGCAGTCGTTGAGCGCGAAGTGGAACATCTCGCGGCCGCTCTTGGCGTCCACCAGATCACACTTGCGGTCGCCGTTGTAGTTGAACACCCCGGCCAACATCTCGTAGATCTTCAATTGCGGGTCGCGTGTCAGATCACCCGTGTCGGCATCGTAACCACCGCTTTCGAAGCTGATCTCGTCGGCATCGAGCGTCCCGTCGCCGTCGCGGTCCTCGCCCGCTTGGACGTTGATCCAAGCCCGACGTCCTTCACTGTAGCCGGTCGGAAACTTGTGCCCACCGAGATTGGTGATCCGCATGGTGGGCCGCACCACGCTGCCCGGACGCGCGACGGCGGGAAGATCGATCGCCAATGTCGCCGTCTGCTGCTGAAGCATCTGGAGCGCCGATGTGATCGCGGCATCGTACGAATCGCGACGACGCAAAAGATCACCGTACTCTCCCTTCAGCACCTCCTGCATCCAGACGCTGCCGCCCCGGAACATGTGCGTGTGCACCGGCCCCTGCAGCTTCGTATTGCGTCCGCGAATTCCAGGCGGATCGGTACAAATTACACCGGGGTCCGGTCGGCCGTCTCCCTCATGATCCGGCTCGGGCATGTGGCAACTCTGACAAGTCCGATTCTCGAGACCAAATCGGCTGCGTTGCCATTCTCTGTAGGTGCGTTCGATCGGGAATCGTCGGCCGGTATCTGCACCGGTGATCGGATCGACTTGGTTCTTGACCGGATTGGTGATGTTGTGGCACTGGCCGCAGAACGCTGCCGATTTGTGCAATGTCGACTGCATCGTGCCGTGGCCGTTGGATCGTGCGTCGCTGAAAGGGCCCAGGAACGTGAAACTGTTCTGCGTCAAATAGAGCTGCCCGTTGTCTTGATAGGGTGCCTGGACGTCGACGAAGTCGCCTGGCAGCGGTGGTGATGATGCATCGTAAGCGCGATGGCACACCGCGCAGGTAATTCCCTCGAAGTCGCTGTCTCGGCGGCCCGCGGACCCGCTGAGGCAGGCTCCATCGAATTTCTGCCCGTAGCTCGTATTGCAGTCGCTGCGCCCTTCGTACCATGCCTTCGGTACGTGACAGCGGATGCAGAAATCACCAACACCGACATTGCCGAGGTGTCGTTTGTCGTCTTGATTGGCGATGTCGAGTGCTGCCCAGAACAGCGGGTCGCGGGCCGAGTTGGCCATCATCGAACCGGCCCACGTGTTGAACGGCTCGTAGATCCGTTGACTATCGAGATGGAAGTTGGAGTGACAACCGGCGCAACGCGATGGATTGAGGAACGTGCCGGGCGTGCCCTCGTTGCTAAAGACAGGAAGCGCTGGATTACCTCGCCCGTCGGCCGGTTGGGTTCCGGCTAAGTCGGGACCGTTCCCTTGCTCGGACGAAGCCGTCACGACCAGCCACGCGGCAACCACGAACCCAAGAACGCACACCAACCACAATCGGTGTCGCGATCGGAACCATCGTGTCATTCGCACACCCTTTATCGAGAGTCTCAATTAGTTCGTGCCTCTGGCGGGCCGAACCCCGATCACAACCCGCTGTTTGTTTACGGCGAGAAGGGGAAGGCGTCAACGGGTCGCGCTGGTTACGAGACGAAAGCGAACACATTCGGCCAGCTCGGGAGTGACCGGAAGGGACGTTTTGCCGCTGGCATTTCTGAACTTCTCCCACGCCGCCCGCGAGACGGACACGATCAGCCCGTTGCCGTCGGTAGCGGGCTCGACTCGCGGTGCCGATCCTGTGATCCGCAAGAACTCGCTTAGAAAACTGGCGCCATCGTCGTTCTTCGAGCGAAGCGTCACGGCAGGGTCGAATTCGACACATGGTGCGCGACTAGACTCCTCATCGGTCGGGAGCCGTTCCTTCTTCATCTCGGGCGGCGCGGCGGGTGCCGCACTCATCGGTGCCTGAGCACGGTTTCGTGAATCTTGCCTCTCGTCCGCTTCGGCATTCGTATCCTGCATGACGGCGCTGGGCGCAGCGGACTCGCCGGCAGAGTTGGCAGGCTCTTGTCTGGTCGCTTCGTTGCGAGCCGCCAACTTCTGATCAAGCAACGGTTCTGGCTGCGACTTTTTCGCGGGAGGATAAGGTTCGTCGAAGACCGGTGTGTTGCCGACATAGCCGAGTGAGCGCAACGCATCCTTCTGTTCATCGCTGACCTGTTCGTTGGCGCGAGCCTCTTCGGAGTTCGCTCCAGCGCTGGTCGGCATGGCGCTGCGATCGCGGAACAGCATCGTGAGCATGGTGCCGGCGACAAGCACCGCGGCAACACCGTACGACCAACGAGGCAGGCCACGGTGCGGCCCAAGTTGTTTCCGGATGCGCGCCTGCAGGTCAGGAGGCGCCGCCGGAATCGCCTCGGCCCGCAGGGCGATCCCCACGCGTGTCAAGGCCTCCAGCTTGTCGGTGCACGCGTCGCAGGTTGCCAGGTGGGCTCGCGCCGCCTGTTCCTCGCCGTGACCGATCATGTTGTCGAGCAGGTCAGAGAGCTGATTGTCGGAAAGATGCGCTTTATTGCTCATCGCTCTCTCCCTTCGATGCAAGCCAACAGCGCCGCTCGAGCTCGTGCGAGTTGAGAACGCACCGTGCCGAGTGCGATATCTGTCGCCTTCGCGATCGCCTCGTACGACAGTCCCTCACCCTCGCGGAGGGTGAGTACGGCGCGCCAAGCCGGCGGCAGCTGCTCGACGCAGCGTTGAAGCCGCGCCGCCAATTCCCGCTCCTCCAGTTTCTGCAGGGGTGACGGGCTGGCATCCGCCAACTGGGGCGCCTCGCTGG
>CAZAHQ010000460.1:0-3812 GCA_964484415.1 uncultured Acidobacteriota bacterium
CGACTGCGCGAGCTCGACCTGCAGCCGCGCTTGCTGCGTCTGCGCGCGCTTGGCGAAGATGTCGAGGATCAGCTCGGAGCGATCGACGACGCGCACGGCCCAGGCCTTCTCGAGGTTGCGTGCCTGAGCCGGCGTGAGATCGTTGTCGACGACGACGAGATCGGGATGGACGCGCTGGATCTCGACCTGGATCTCGTCGACCTTGCCGCTGCCGAAGAGCGTCGCGGGATCGGGTGTGTGCTTGCGCTGCAGCACCGACTCGCCGACGACGTCCGCGCCGGCCGCCACGACCAGGCCAGCGGCTTCACTCAGATCGACGTCGGGTGCGACATCGGTGCCATCGCCACGCACGCCGCAGACCAACGCGCGCTCGCGCGGCTCCTTCGTCGGACGCGGGAAGCGGCTCATGCCACCGCGATCCGGTCGCCGACGGGCTCGTGCATCAGTTCAACCTGCTCGATGCGGTCGCCGGAGACGCGGGGACGCACGACGGTGTGCACTCGCCAGTCGGCGCGCAACTCGCGGTGATCCGTGCGGAAGTGGACGCCGCGCGATTCCTCGCGCGCGAGGGCTCCAAGGGTTGCGATGCGGGCGACGGTGAGCATGTTCACGAGCTCCAATGCGCGCGGGTCCACGGCGCCGAGATCCCCGAGCGCACGCGACCAGAATTCGATCTTCGCGAGCGCGTCCTCCATGCCGCCGCGAGTGCGCTCGACGCCCATTTGCCGCCACATCAACGACTTGAGCGAGTAGATCATGTCCTCGATGTTGACACGCACGCCGATCGGAGGCTTGGCCGATTCCGAACTGCGGCGCGAAACCCAAGTCGGCGTGCCTCCGACCACTCGCTCTGCATACGCGGCCGCGCCGCAGCGCGAGCCGAGGACGATTCCTTCGAGCAGCGAGTTCGATCCCATTCGATTCGCGCCGTGCAGGCCACTGCTCGCGCACTCGCCGACGGCCCACACGCCCGAAACCGACGTTCGGCCGTCGAGATCGACGGCCAGGCCACCCACCTGGTAGTGGGCGCCGGGGCGAACGGGCACCGGGTCGCGCGCGATGTCGATGCCGAAGAAGCGGCAGATTCGACTGATCCCGGGGAAGAGCACATGCGGGTCGCCATCGACGTCGGAGAGATCGAGGTAGACGCTCGTGTCGTTCGTGGCGACCATGACCGAGAACACGGCGCGGCTGACGACGTCGCGCGGAGCGAGCTCAGCCGCGGCATGGAACTCGGGCATGAAGCGCCGGCCATGTCGGTCGCGCAGGATCCCGCCGGCGCCGCGGACGATCTCGCTGATCAGCACTCTCGCCGCACCGGCGATGTACAGGCACGTGGGGTGGAACTGCACGAACTCCATGTCGCGCAGTGCAGCGCCCGCGCGAAGCGCCATCGCTACGCCGTCGCCGGTAGCGATCACCGGATTCGTCGTTTCGCGGTAGATCTGTCCCGATCCTCCAGTGGCGAGCACGACTTGCGAACCGAAGAACGTGACCAGGTCTCCGCGCGGAGCACGCGCGAGAACTCCGCGCGTCCGGCCGTCGCCCGAAGCCAGCAAGTCGATGGCGAAGGTGTTCGGGTAGGTCGTGATGTTCGGGTGGTTGTTCAGCGCGGCGCACAACGCGCGCTGGATCTCCTGCCCGGTCGCATCCCCTTGAGCGTGCAGGATGCGCGGATGGCTGTGTCCACCCTCTCTCGAAAGGACGAGTTCACCGTTCCCGTGGCGATCGAACTCCGCGCCGAGTTGGAGGAGCCGTTCGACCGCGGCTGGTGCGCCCCGAACGACGCACTCGACCGCATCTCTTTCCGAGAGCCCGCAACCTACGTGCAGGGTGTCGGCGACGTGCGCATCGAAACTGTCGGGCGCTGCCAGTGCCGCGGCGAGACCGCCCTGAGCGTAGAGAGTGTTGCTCTCGCGCAACTCACCCTTGGTGACGACCGCCACGGAACCACCGCGCTGGGCAGCGGCCAGCCCAACCGCCGCGCCGGCGATGCCGCCGCCGAGGACGACGATGTCGCAGTGGTAAACAGGAGTCTGCCGGGGGGCAAACGCCACAAGCTGACGATCGATCCCGAGCACGACGGATCGAGGTGCAGCCAACGCCGGTTGACTCATCGGAAGAGGTGGAGGTCGTAGGCCGGCATGAGGAAGAGCCAGTCTAGCCTGCCCGCATCTCTGAGACCTCTCCACCTGATTCTTGCGCCCGTGGAAACGCGCCCCCCGCACGCCGCCCCAGCACAACTTCGGGCCATCCGAAGCAGGCCACGCTCCGGCAAGTCCCTGCAAACGAACGAGTTGGAGAAGACGTCCAGTTAGGGGTCTGTGAGGGCTGGCGCGCTCGCAGGCGATTAGGTAGATGTTCGGGTAGCTCCTCGCCTCCCACGCGTCGAGCGGTTCTCCAGTGACCTCGCGCCCAAGGAAGCCGCCCATGACCTCACTGCGCTCAGATCCCTTGTCGTACCTGGTGTTCGCGTTGATCGTAGTGTCGACGTTCCTCTTCTGATCGAGGCAAACCTGGGATGACGTCGATTCCGCTCACGCGCCGCCAGCGAGATATCGTGGCGTTTTTGGAACACTACCAACAGCAGCACTCGATCAGCCCGACACTCGAGGAAATCGCCCAGCACCTGGGGGTCAACAAGGTGACGGTGTTCGGGCACGTGGCGGAGTTGGAGCGCAAGGGCGTGCTCGTTCGGCGCCTCAAGCGCGCGAGTCGATCGCTCGAGATGGTCGCGCCGACCCGGGAGGCCGAACGCGCCACATCCGCCGTCGCGATCCTCGGCTCAATCGCAGCCGGATCTCCGATCGAAACGCTGGAGAACCCTGAGCCGCTTCCACTCCAGGACTGGACTGAGTCAGCCTCCGGCGTCGACCGCTATGCGCTTCGCGTTCGAGGAGACTCGATGATCGAAGACTGCATTTGCGACGGGGATGTCGTCCTGGTCGAAAGGCGAACCGAGGCACGGGATGGCGAGACCGTTGTCGCAATCTTGGGTGGCGATCAGGCGACGCTCAAGCGGCTATACCGAGAGGGACCGCTCGTTCGACTACAACCCGCAAATAGCCGGCTGAAACCTATCCGCGTGAGCGCCGCGGAGTTGGACATTCGTGGGGTTGTCGTCGGCGTGCTGCGCTCATTGCGCTGAGCATTCTTACCGAGCGCTCTCGATGGATGGAAGGGCTCCCGCCGTCGCTACGATCGCGAGAACGGCCCGCAATCCCCAGCGCACTCCGCGAGCAGGGCAAGCTCTAGCTTTCCGGCTATGTGCGTGCGCCGCCCACGCATTCTCGCATGGATCAGACTATCGACTGATCAACCGACGCAATGGGTTACAGCCGGCCTTGAGCTCAACGTGGCCTTGAGTCCAGTGGCTGGCAGTCTCGCGCAAACCGGACATGGGGGCCCGGCTGGATGCGTCGGAGCCACCGACAATAAAAAAGGCGCCTGCAACTGCAGGCGCCTCGTGAGTAAACCCCGGCGATAACCTACTTTCTCGCAAACGCAATATCATCGGCGGGCCTCGCTTGACGACCGTGTTCGGGATGGGAACGGGTATGGCCAAGGCCCTATGGTCACCGGGAATTCGGTGCCGGACCGCAAAGGCCGCCCGGCTGTTCAGAAAGGTGAGTTGCCAGAACAGTAGTCACTGGTCACAACATGCCTTGCGCCATGCGCCGACAGTGTCGGCGTATAGAGAAAGGTGGCCAAGCCGATCGCCCGATTAGTACCGGTAGGCTAAGTATGTTACCATACGTACACCGCCGGCCTATCAACCTGGTAGTCTTCCAGGGGGCTGGTTGGGATGACTA
>CAZAHQ010000461.1:0-3803 GCA_964484415.1 uncultured Acidobacteriota bacterium
CTCCAGTTGCTGGACCTCCTCGGGTGACAGTGCTCGGCTTTCCGAGAGGTACGCGACCAGGGGAGATACCGACCCCTCGAGAGTTCTCTCGACAAACCTCTCGACCTGCTCGTGCAGGAGCCGCTTGTGACCGGTCTTGGACGCGTACTGATTGATCCCCTGGCGCGCTCGCCTCACCAGATAACCTTTCTTGCGAAGACGCTCGAGCATCGTCGTGACCGTGGTGCGAGCGTACCCGTGCTGCTCGCCGAATCGCTCGAGTGCTTCTCCGACGGTCAGGGGGCCGTACTCCGCTACCCAGCGAAGGAGTGCCATTTCTTGTTCGCCCAGACTTGCCTTGACCACGACATCTCTCCATTCGTCTGGCTGGCGACAGGTGTCGTCAGGCGTAGGGTGTCTATGACTACAGTAGTAGTCTTAGCGAGGATACGAACGACTACTTGTGTCGTCAAGGGCGTCGACGCAAAAAGCTGTCAACTTGCTTGTGGCCGCGACTCCGACTGTCCAGGGTTGGGAATCTCGATCAGCACTGCCGAGCCGGCCTCGAGTTCGGTTAGGATCCGACTTCTGGAGCGACGATGACGGCACCGCTGACTCGACGACAGTTCAATCGACTTGCCGCAGGTGTCCTCGCGATTCCTGCCAGCGAGCCTGTGAAGGCCCCGGCCGTCGTTAGGGAACCCCGAAGGCCGCTGGTGATTGGATCGGCCAACGGGCACGAGTTCAAGAACGGGGGGGATCGCACCGCGGTTGCCATCGCGTTCGCAATGTTGACCGAGGGAAAGGACCCACTGGATGCGGTCGTCGCTGGCGCCAACGTCGTCGAGCTCGATCCTCTCGAGACAAGTGTCGGTTACGGCGGGCTTCCCAACGCCGACGGCGTCGTGCAACTCGATGCCTCGTGCCTGCACGGCCCAACGAAGCGCGCTGGAGCTGTGGCTGCGCTGGAGGGTGTGAGGACCCCGTCGTTGGTCGCCAAGGCGGTACTCGAACAGACGGATCATCACCTGCTCGTGGGCGGAGGTGCACAGAACTTCGCTCGCCAGATCGGTTTCGCGATCGAGCCCGACCTCAATACTGAGACGTCTCGCAGGAGCTGGTTGGAGTGGAAACGATTGATCGATCCGGAACATTGGCTCGACCCCAAGACAAGAGGTGCTGCGGCAGACCGTGCCCGTGAAGCGATGATCGCCCAAGGGCATCTAGATCCGTGGCATGCGTTCGGCACGATTCACTTGGCCGGCTTGACGGCTAGCGGCAACTTGGCCGGGGTCACGACCACGAGTGGCTTGGCATTCAAGATTCCTGGACGGGTGGGCGACTCTCCGGTGCTCGGCGCTGGGAATTATCTCGACAACAGCGTCGGGTCGTGCGGTTCAACCGGGCGAGGCGAGGCCAATCTCTTCGGCTTGTCATCGTTTCTGGTGGTCGAACTGATGCGGTCCGGCAAGCATCCGTTGGACGCCGTGATGGGAACTCTGTCTAGAATCCGCTCGAACACCGTAGAGAAGCGACTTCTGGATGAGCAGGGGATGCCTAAGTTCAACGTGAGTTTCTACGCGATGAACCGTCAGGGTGTGTACGCAGGCGGCTGTCTGCGTGCTGCGCCAGGGGCGCGCTTCGCGGTGTGCGATTCGAATGGTCCGCGACACGAGGAACTCGAGGCCCTGATCGCTTGAACCGGAGCGCACAACCCTCACGGCGACCCGCTAGATGACCGAGTCGCGAAGGCCGCGTTTGGATCAATATGCAGCGAGTCATCAGCACCCAATCAATCGCCTGTGCCATGCGATCGGGATCCCGTTGATCGTGCTTTCGATCGCGCTCGCCGCGATCGTTTCATTCGTGGCCCCGGCACTGATTGTTTGGTGCCTGGGCGGGTTCGTCGCAGGCTGGGGACTCCAGATCGTCGGACACCTGCTCGAAGGGAAACCCCCCGAGTTCCTGCATGACTGGCGTTTCCTGTTGGTGGGTATCCGCTGGTGGTGGATGGAGTTGTTGAGCTGGATCGGTTGTCGGCCCAGAGCCTCGCGATGAGCGCACTCCTTTTGTTTTCGTTTCTGGCGGGACTCCTCGATGCGATCGTCGGTGGTGGCGGATTGATTCAGTTGCCGGCGCTGCTCGTGGTACGGCATGCCGACCCGATCGGCACTCTGCTCGGCACCAACAAAGTGGCGGCGCTGGCGGGAGTGTTGGTGGCGAGTTGGACCTATTTGAGAAGGATCCGCGTCGATCGCTCCCGGCTGGCGTGCGCCGCACTGCTGGCGGCCGGCGGCTCGATGGCCGGCGCGTGGGCGGTGAGCTTGATCTCACCGCGCTCGTTCCGTTCGGTCGCGTTGGTTCTGATCGTTGTCGTTGGGATCATCGTCATGTGGCGGAGTGATCTTGGCGTCGTTGCGACACGCAAGACCAATCGCGTCCGAGCCTGGCTCTTACTCTGTGCGGTGATCGGGATCTACGACGGTTTTTTCGGGCCCGGAACCGGGACATTCCTGATCTTCGCCAGTGTCTGGCTCTTGGGAATGGAATTCGTGGGAGCGTCGGCCCACGCCAAGGTGATCAACGCGGCCACCAATCTGGCGGCAGCCGCCGTATTCGCGTGGCGCGGCGAGATTCTTTGGCAACTGGCTATCCCGATGGCCGCCTGCAACATGCTTGGATCGTTCTTTGGCGCTCGCCTCGCTTTGGCGCGCGGCAGCGGTTTCGTGAGGGTCGTTTATCTCGTTGTCGTTGGCGCTTTGGCCCTACGCCTAGCCATTGACCTTTTCTCAGGAGCTTGAGCAATAATCCCCGACACTAAAACGCAACGAAAACTGGAGAGATCAACGATGAGCACGGACGACCGAGCGGGCACGCAGCGCGGTTTCATCAAAATCATCTTGCTCGTTCTGATTGCGCTTGTTCTTCTCGCCGTGGCACACACGGCCCTCACGCTGTGGTGGACCTACTCGGAGGGCGAACGTGCCGGTGTGATCCAGAAATTCGGGCGCAAGGGATACATCTTCAAGACATGGGAAGGCGAACTGGCGATGACTACCGTACCGGGAGTCGCGCCGGTTATCTGGGAGTTCAGTTGCCGGGACTCCGAGGCCGCGGAACGACTGGGTGCGGCGGTCGGGAAGCGAGTCACCGTGCACTACCAGCAGCATGTCGGCATTCCGGTGAGTTGGTTCGGTGAGACCCCGTACTTCGTCACGAATGTCACGGTGCAGGACCCGCAACCTGGGTTCTAGCGCGGCCGGTCGTCGCTGGAGTCGTGTGCGGCTCACGCTTGCCGCGTCGTAACCGCACCATCGCGCGGCATTGTCGCCGCGCTGAGACAGGCCATCCAGAGCTATTCCTCGGGCCGGAGCCCACAGTCGCCTCAACGGGCTAGGCCCGAGGGAGACGCGACGATGTTCGATACCTTGCTCTCGATGCGAGTACAGGCGCGTTATGGTTGGACCGACCGCGCGCTGGCTTTGGCGACGGGGATTCACCTTTCGGTGTTGGCGACGGTCGTGCTCGCGTTTCACCTCGTGTTGGTTGAGGTGAAGTCACCGGACCCTCCCGTAGCTCCTGCGATCTTTGTCGTAAAGACGGACCTGAAACTCCCCGGTCCACCAGACGCGGGTTCGTTCCAGCATGAGGTGAAGCCGCCGAAACCCGAACAAGACTCGCCAGTGCAGCCGAAATACGTGCCGGAGTCGGTTGAGACCGATGCAAAGACACCGGAGCCGGACCTTTCGGCCGAGATCTCGACGGACGATCTCGACGGATCTGAACAGAGTGGTGAAGATCCGAACGGAGCGGGGTCTGGTAAC
>CAZAHQ010000462.1:0-3797 GCA_964484415.1 uncultured Acidobacteriota bacterium
TGACGGTCATCGCAGACATTCCGCTCCCCGGCCCCGCGAAGCGGTTCGACTATCAGAGCATAGATCCAGCGGCAGGGCGCTTGTACATCGCACACATGTACGGCAATCGGCTCGTCGTATTCGATGTTCGCGCCAGCAGCCTGGTCGCGAGCAACGAGGGTTTCCCGGGTGCCACAGGTGTGTTGGCGGTGCCGGAGCAACATCGTGTCTACGTCTCAGTCACCGGCCGCCACGCTGTCGCGATCATCGACGACCGCACGCTCGAGGTAGTGGCCTGGGTTGAAGGAGCCAAGTTCCCGGATGGGATCGCGTACGCACCAACCGAACAGAAGATCTTCGTTTCGGACGAGCACGGCGCTGCCGTCCAGGTGATCGATGCTCGTAAGAACGCCAAAGAGGGGCTGATCGCAATGGGCGGAGCGGTTGGCAACACGCACTACGATGACCCGTCCCATTGCATCGCCTCGATGGTCCAGGGCAAGAACGAGCTGGCGGCAATCGATCCCGCGACCGATCGCGTCGTACGACGCTACTCAGTTCCGTGCGAAGAACCCCACGGCTTCCTGATCGACGAGCCGCGTCGGCTGGCGTTCATCACCTGCGAGGGCGACTCGTCGCTGCTGGTGTTGGATCTCCGCACGATGCGTACGATCGCCAGGTATCGCGTAGCGGAAGGTCCCGACGTACTTGCCTTCGACCCAGGGCTAAGGCGTCTCTATGTCGCGTCGGAGTCCGGTGCGCTGAGTGTGTTCGAGGAGCACGGCACAACCCTGGTCTCGCTCGGCGAGTATCGTGCACCGCACTCGCATACCGTTGCCGTCGACCCCGGTACGCATCGCGTCTACCTACCATTGCAGGATGTAAATGGGAAGCCGGTATTGCGCATCCTCGCGCCCCGAACTGGCCCTTGAGGCTGCACTGACGATTTCCTCGTTCGGAATCGCTGGAGTCGTCCGGAATCTCGGCGCGCTCACGGCGCGCCTCTGCCGCGATCAGGCACAGCAGGTGAGTTCTACTCACCGTGCACCTCATCGTGACATCACGAGCACGCGGATCAGTCCGGTGCCGCTGGAGAGTGGTTCGAGAGCCTTAGCGACCACGGTGCCGGCGCGCATTCCTTCGGGAGCCTTCATCGCGTGACCGAGCAGCGGTGCACTCACCAGTAGATCGCCAACGGCGATGGGCGAAGCTGTTGCGTCGACACGGCACAGCGTGGCGGCACCTGCGAGCGAGATCGGAGCTTGCTCAGTGAATTGTTGTCCAGCAGCACCCGCGACAATGCCGTAGATCAACGCGTCCGCGGCTACCGCGCTTCGAATCAATCGGCCATAGGCTGCAATGGCGAGCAGATCCCCCGCCTCGACACTCTCTCCGACGTCAACAAGCTGGCTGGTCGTAGGGATCATCGGCTCAGTTACAACGGGCGGTGCGATCGCTCGCGCAACAGGAGCAGTCGGCGCGCTCGGGCTCGTCGCAGGCGTTCGATCTTCTCGGGGCTCGCGCCGAGTTCTCATCCCCGCATCGCGTGCCCTCATTTGCTCATAGTCAGGAGGAACTACTTTGGACAGGTCGCACTCTCTGTCGTAGACGCCGATCGAGGCTTCGAGCGCGAGCGCGCGTCGCGTGTCGGGAGCCTTCGCGAGCGGCTGAAGTTGGGCCCGCTCGGAAATGTAGCGCTGTCGTGCCGAGAATTGGCGTAGCGCCGGTGACTGGGTGTAGATCAGCTCGTCAGACGCGCGCGAGGGAATGAACGACTCATGCACTTTCGGTTGAATCACCGCCTTGTCTTCAAAGCCGATGCGCAGGCCCCAGACTTGGTAGTCGAACCAAGCGTCACGAGCGGAAGGATCATCGCTGCGGACGACCAACTCCTCCGACGACTTGGAAACAACGTAGAGCAGCGTTGCGGAACCAATCGGCGTGAGGTGAGCAGTAATCCCCAGATCGGGGTTAGTCACTTTGCGAAACGTCGGGCCGAGTTGAACGTGTGCGACGCCATCAATCAATCGCGCAGAGCCGCGTGTGTAGACCGCGACCTCATCTCCCTCGGGCGCTGCGTAGACGATCACACGCGAGGCATCTTCGGGATCATTCTGGATGAAGCTAACGGCGCCGACGCCCGCGATCTTGTAGCCGTTCTGCCCTACGGCTGCATAGGAGCCAGCGAATAGGTCCTGGAACCAACCAGGATTCTCGCCAGCAAATGAGGAATAGGCGGCGATTCCGGTCCGCTGATAGGCGAGGTAGGCGTAAGCACCGCCTGTATCGGAAGAGAAGATCCCGCCCGCCGTAGCTCCCTGGGCTCTCACGCCCTCGCTCCCATTGCCGAGATAGGCCTGCGCATCGCCGTTGGTCGAAGCAAAGTCCCCCGCCACTGGACCTCGTACGGAAACCCCCACACCGTCGGTGATCAAGGTCGACGCGAAGTCACCCCCCACGGCGCCTCGCCCATACACACCCATATTCCCGTCGGCGACTCGGGCGAAACCCGCGCCGGAAGATGTAGAAAACTCGCCGCCACAGGCGCCGGCACCGGTTGCTGACGACTTGATTCCAGAAGCGATGCCGATGAACTCGCTTCCGTAGTTCAAGGTCGCGAGCTTTGCACGGGTGCCCGCAGCGTAGTTCACGACCTGGGCCGACGGGGATCCATCGGGGGTATTGGTCTCTACCAGCAGCGTCGTCCCGTTCTTTGTCGTCGATCCAAGGTCCAGACGTCCCGGCTTGGCTTGATTGGTGGCGGTTGTGTCCAGATAACCACTCGCTGTTCGGCCGGCGAGTGCAGTGGAGTCCTGCGCCAGCGACGAATTCTGCGCGTAGGCCGCGGCCGCGATGCGTGTACGAGGGCTGAGCGTCTCTGCGCCGACTTTGATCTCCACATACACGTTGCTGTAGTCACGGAACAGTTGAGAGAGATCGGTGTACGTTCCAGCGCCGCTGCCGTCGGTCACCACACCGCCGCCGAGCTGCGTGTTGAACAAACCGCCGCTGACCGACACAGCCTTCGCATCGGCTGCGCGATGGGCGTCGATCAGGATCTGTGTCCCAGCGGTTGCAGCATCGTAGAAGGTGAAGACGATGTCGTAGTTTCCGCTCAGCGGCGCCTCGCTGGCGTTGCGTAACACTCCTTGGTAATTGAGCAACGCGGGCGGCGTCGCGGCATCGGTGCGGCGATCAACGGCAAACAGCAGGGAAAAAGCAACGGCGAGAAGCATGAGTCGACGCATGACGCCTCCGAGTGGACGGTGGTTTCAACCGCGAGGAGTATCCGAGGGGCAACTCGCGGAGCCACTACGCGTTCATGTAGAGAAGCAGCCTCCGCCGGTCGTGGACTTGCACGAAGCGGGCGCGAGATTCGCTGAGCGAGGTGCGGCGCATGTCGACACCTTTTTTGAGTTTGTCGGGGCAAAACTCCCTGAGCCCGACTCCTAAGCGAGGTGAGCCGATCCCCCGGCCGAACGCAGGTGGGTTGACGCCCGCCCAAGGAGGTAACGTGACGTCACTCGTGTTGTACGCCCTCATCGGTATCGCAAGCGGCAGTGCAGCGACGGTCGAACCGACTCCGTCCGCAAGGCACACGCAGGCCACTCTCGAGGCTTCCTGTGTCTCGCAGTACGGAGGCGCGATGGCGACCGACGTCGATTCCGCCGTGACGGAACTCGACCTCGACCAGCTCTCGACAGCTCAGGCCACCGCCTCCGATTCGACCCCTGCGGCAGGGACCCTCGATCCGCTGCTGTGTGCCTCGATCATTGTCGCGCGTGCGGCCGCTTGTTGTGCAGCGTGCAAGGAGGAGT
>CAZAHQ010000463.1:0-3762 GCA_964484415.1 uncultured Acidobacteriota bacterium
CAACGCAGCCCGCGCAACATTCGAGGCTGTGTGGGGGCGACGTGGCGATCCGGATTCGTGGAGTCGGCTACTGGACCGAGTCCAGCCGGACAGCGGACCGCAACAGCCGTTGACGTGACAGACATATTTCGAGTAGACAGGTCGCACTGATCTGGAGGACGCGCTGATGACGACTACCCCTGGCAACACGATCCGCCTTCATCGAGTTCTTCGGGCCAAGCCGGAACGCGTCTACCGCGCGTTCCTCGACCCCGATGCAATGGTCAAGTGGCTACCACCGCATGGCTTCACCGCCAAGATCCAGCAGATGGACGCGCGCGTTGGCGGCGGCTACGCGATGTCGTTCACGAACTTCGGGACAGGCAAGGTTCACTCCTTCGGCGGCAAGTATGTCGAACTCAAGCCTTATGAACTGATCAAGTACACGGACAAGTTCGATGACCCGAATCTGCCAGGTGAGATGCAGGTCACGATTTCGCTGCGCGCTGTGCTCTGCGGGACCGATCTCGCCATCGTGCAAGAAGGGGTGCCGGCTGTGATTCCAGTCGAGTTCTGCTACCTCGGGTGGCAGGAGTCGTTGACCCTGCTGGCTCAACTCGTCGAGCCAGAGATTCCTGATGGTGCGTAACGAGGTGACGAGCGAGTAACCGGTCGTTTTCCGTTGCTCGAGTGGCGGCGCGTGGCAGCGACCTTTTCTTTGTTCGAGGGGGCATTGATGTCCAATACATCGCACAAAGATGTGGCGATCGGGTTTCTAATGCTGGTCGCACAAGGCAGGGTACAGCAGGCGTTCGACCAACACATCGCACCTGGATTTCGTCATCACAACCCTCATTTTCGCGGTGATGCGGCGGCGCTGAAGGAAGCAATGTTGGAGAACGCGAGAGAAAACCCTCACAAGGTGCTGGATGTCCAGCGCGCGTTGCAGGATGGCGATCAGGTTGCGGTGATGTCTCACATCAGGCAACGAAGTGGCGAGCTAGGCGCAGCGGTCGTTCACATCTGCCGCTTCGAGGGCGATCGCATTGTCGAGATGTGGGATGTCGGCCAGGCGGTGCCGGCGCAGAGCGCGAACGAGAACGGGATGTTCTAGTGATGGATCGATGGATTCCCCGCGCGGGGTGCTCGGGTGGAACGAACTAACCGCCACGAAGTGCAAGATGCAGCGCTTCACTGTCGCTTCATTTCAGATCTTGCGCGATGTGTACAGCAGCTCCGTGACGCCCAGTCTCCCCTCGGCGATTTGCGGCTTGGAGGTAACGGGCGCCGTTTCGGCCATTCGCAAGCAAGGTCAACTCGAGCAGGAGCTAGGAGCCAGCCATGACGAAGGTCTTCCAGATCACGCCGTTCCTTCATGTTCCGAACCTCGACGCGGCACTTGCGTTCTTCTGCGACACGCTGCGTTTCGAGTTGAAGTTCCGCGGGGGTGACTACGCCTACATCGAGCTTTCCGGCTGCGGGCTTCGGATGTTGGAGGAACCGCGTCGCGTACTCACCGCCGACGGCAAAGCTAGGGTCGCCGTGTATGTCGACGTCGCGAACGTCGATGAGCTGCATGCGCAACTGCGTGAGAACCTGGAGAAACTCCCGCCGGACAGGGTCGAGCCATTGATGAACAAATCCTGGATGCAGCGCGAGTTTCAGGTTCGGCTTCCGGACGGCGATTGGCTGACGTTCGGGCAACCTGCCGCAGAACACGGTGGCGGTTCTAATTCGCTCGGGGCCCAGTGACTTTGTGTGCGCTCAGGGAGAACGCAAGCCTGCCCATAGACTGTGCCCGCAGGAGAGCGTGAGCCCCCGGGTCTCGAGCGCGCTGGTAGCCGCTCTGGCTGGGTGTTGCTCATCGCACTCGATCGGTGTTCGAATCCAGAGAATTGAGCGACGACTTGCACGGACCCATGGAGACGCGAGATGAACAGAGTCGTGCACTTTGAGATTCAGGCAACCGACCCGGAGCGAGCAGCGCAGTTCTATCGCGACGTATTCGGCTGGGACGTCAACGAATGGGTGATACCGGGAGTCGAAGCGCCGAACGAAAATCGCTACTGGTTGGTGACAACCGGCCCACAGGAGGAACGCGGGATCAATGGCGGACTTCTGTTCCGTCGCGGGGCCGCACCAACCGATGGGCAAGCAGTCAACGCGTATGTCTGCACGATCGGTGTCAGCTCGGTCGACGCCTTCGTCTCGAAGGCCATCGCCGCCGGCGGCACCGTCGCTCTTCCCAAGATGCCGATCAAGGGTGTTGGTTGGCTGGCATACTGCAAAGACACCGACGGGAACATCTTCGGCATGATGCAGGACGACAAGACCGCCGAGTGAGCGGTGTTGATTGAGGGGGTCTCGAGATGATCCTTCGGATGTGGCACGGACGAACGGTGCGCTCGAGGGCAGACGAGTACGCGAAGTTCCTCGAGCAGCGAGCGATACCCGATTACCGATCGATCCCGGGGAACCTTGGCGTCGCGATCTGCCGACGTGATGACGACACCGTCACGCACTTCATGACTCTTTCCTACTGGGACTCTGAGGCCTCGATTCGATCATTTGCCGGTGATGACATGTTGCGAGCCAAGTACTACGCGGAAGATCGTGACTACCTGTTGGAGTTCGAGCCACAGGTACAGCACTATTCGGTGATCGCGACGACACCCTCACTTTAGTGTTCAAGCGGTGCGTGGGCGCGCGCCGCAGCCGCTTGCCCGCGAAGTTCGGCACCGGACACGCGACTCATCCCCTGAGTTGCCCAACTTTTTCGAGGAACGACCTATGCTGAACCGCTTCAGATCGCATTTGGGCATGTCGCTGGTGACGGTCTTTGTCTCCTTGTTTTCCAGTTCGATGGCACGAGCCGATGTCGTCACCGACTGGAACATCAAGGCGGGTGAGGTTGTCACCGAGGCCAAGTTGATGGCGCCTCCGGCCAATCGCGTGATGGCAATCATGCACGCGGCTATCTACGAAGCCGCGAACGCCATCACGAAGCGCTACCCGCCGAGCGGATTGCCGTTGGAGGCTGCGCCTGGAGCGTCGGTTGATGCCGCTGTGGCCGCGGCGAGCCACGTCACGCTCTCCAAGTTGCTGCCGGCACAGCAGGTTTCCATTGAAGCGGCGTACAACGCGGCGCTGCAGAAGATCGCTGATGGCGCAGCCAAATCGGAAGGCGTCGCGGTGGGCGAGAAGGCTGCGATGGCGGTGCTCGCGTTGCGCGCCGCCGACGGTGCTGCGACACCGGAGGCGTACCGACCCGTCACCACCGCGGGTGTCTACGTTCCTACTACGCTCCCCGCCGTCACGCAGTGGCCACAACGCAAGCCATGGCTCATGACGAGTGCATCCCAATTCCGACCTAGTCCACCACCCGCACTCACCAGCGACGTGTGGGCGCGCGACTACAACGAGGTGAAGTCGCTTGGTGGCAAGAACAGCAGCAAGCGCACCGCCGAACAGACGGAAATCGCTCACTTCTGGGAGGCGACGCTCCCTCCGATCTATCACGGGGTCGTGCGCTCGGTTGCCAACCGCCCTGGGCGAGAGATCACGCAGAACGCGCGACTGTTCGCCGCGGTAACGCAGGCTGCGGACGACGCCATGATCGCGATCTTCGACGCCAAGTATCACTACAACTTCTGGCGACCAATCACCGCCATCCGCAACGGCGACATCGACGGCAACGAGGCGACAGAGCGCGACCCATCGTGGGTTCCCTTCATCGATACGCCGATGCACCCCGAATACCCGTGCGCACACTGCATCGTTGCG
>CAZAHQ010000464.1:0-3760 GCA_964484415.1 uncultured Acidobacteriota bacterium
GTTGTGGCCGCCTGGCAGGCCAACAACGGTAACCTGCGTGAGGTGCTGCGCGCGGTCGTGCAACGGCCCGAACTGCGCGATCCGGAGAACTTCCGCCAGAAGGTTCGCACGCCGCTCGAGCAGATGAACGCGATCTTTCGCGCGACGCGAGGAAAGACGAACGGAACGACCACGGTTCGCGGATACCTGACACGAATGCAACATCTGCCCTACCAAAACGCTGTGCCGACCGGATATCCCGAGACCGGCGACAACTGGATCGACACCAACAACACACTCGAACGACAAAACCTCGGCCTTGATGTGACTCAGAGCACCGGTGCCTCATTTGGTACCGACTTGATCGCGTTGTTGGCTGCCAATGGGCTCACCAACGCCTCGTCGCCGGAGTCGATCGTCGACTTCTGGATCGATCTGTTGTACGGCGGAGCGCTCACGCCCCTCGATCGTCAGGAAGCGATCGACTACCTCAAGAGCAATGACAGCGGGGTCGTGACGTTGCCGTTGACCGACGCTCGACTGCGCGAGGTGGTTGGATTTCTCATGGGCTATCCCAACTATGAAGAACAATAAGGGAGGAACGATGCGACACACAGGTAAGTGCGGCTGCAATCGACGCTCGTTCCTGCAAGGCGCGGGGCTGACCCTGACCGGAATGGGACTGAGTTCGCTGTTCCCGTCGCCGTTCATCCGATTCGCCATGGCAGATGGCGATGCCAACGGCAAGCGACTGCTGTTCATCTTCCAGCGTGGCGCGTGCGATGCAATCAACACCGTCATTCCCCACGGCGACCCCGACTACAACGCTGTCAATCGACCGTCGCTGTACATCGCACCGGGACAAGCGATCAACCTCAATGGGTTTGCGTCGTTGCACCCCAGCCTGACCGACATGACCAGTCTGTACAACCTCGGAAAGCTCGCGGTTGTCCATCGCGTCGGCTATCCCAATCAGTCGCGATCGCATTTCGACAGCCAGCGAATTTGGGAAAACGGCACCGGCAACGCCAATGTGTTCGAAGGCTGGCTGCATCGCTACGTTCGCGAGAACGCGGTTGCTGCTGGGGTCGACCTTCCGGTCCTGACGGCCCAAGCCACCCCGCCGTTGATCCTGCGCGGCGCTGACAAGTACGTGAACGTTGCCAACCCCGACGACTTCGACTACCTGCACGCTCCACCCAAACGCGACAAGTACGAGCAGGCCTGGCGGCGGCGCTTCAACCAGCTCGACGGATCGGAGCAGTATCGGGACGTACTCTCGCAGACCGGTGTGAAGTTGGTCGATACGCTTTCTGAGTATCGAACCTGGGATCAGGCCAACTGGGACCCGAAAGATCCTGATACCGGCAACTCGCTTTTCCCCGTGAGCGACGCGACCAATCCGACCGATCCTGCGGGCCCGAACGGCAAGAAGTTCGCGACCAACAGCTACTCGTTCTTCCGATCGGTGAAGCTCTGCGCGCTGTCACTACTGGAAAGCGATGCCGTCAACAACAGCGGCACGCGCGTGGCTGGCACCGAACTCAACGGCTGGGATACGCACGACAATCAAGGCAAGTTGACCGGTGACCACCCGGAGTTGCTCGGCTGGCTCGGCTACGCCATGAAGTCGTTGCACATCGCACTCTCCGGGGCGGCCACTGACCCGCGCAACTACGCCTCGATCTGGAACGACACAGTCGTCGTGACGCTGACGGAGTTCGGCCGCACCACCGTCGAGAACGGCAGCAGCGGAACGGATCACGCTGAGGCGTGCTGCCTGTTTGCGATGGGAGGCGGTGTGCTCGGTGGCGTCTACAACTGCAGTGCAAGCACTTGGCCGTCAGGGGTGATGCTCGGCGTGAACGGGCGCTACCTGGCCCATCGCACCGACTATCGCTCGGTCATGTGGGAGATCCTCCGCGATCACATGGGCGCAAACGTCGCATCGCTTGAAACTATTTTTCCTGGGTACACGGCGCTTGGATTGGGCGCGGGTGAATTGGGCCTGGTCTAGTCGAGCCGACAACACGCCTCGCGCCGGACGCCTCGCGGCGCAGTCGCGTGCGGCTAGATCAACCCCGCGCGGAGCGCTTTGGAAACGGCTTCCGACTTGCTGTGAACGTGGAGCTTTTCGTAGATGTTGCGAACGTACTTGCGAACCGTGTTGAGCGAGATGTCGAGATTGGCCCCCGCCGACTCGTAGCTGTGCCCGTCTGCCAACAGTCGCAGCAATCGAGCCTCCTGTGGCGTCAGATTCTGCACGTCTTCGCGGGGCAACGGGCGTAGCGTTCGGAACACACGCAGAACCTTGCGCGCGATCTCCGGCGACATCGGTGCGCCCCCTGCGGCCGCCTCCGTCACTGCCGAGAGGAGTTGGTCGGGTGGCGTGCGTTTGAGCAGATAACCGACCGCACCGTTGCAGATCGCTTCGAACACCAGATCGTCTTCCGCGTAGACGGTGAGCATCAGCACGCAAAGGTCGGGGAACCGTTGATGGAGTTGCTTGATTCCGAGCGAGCCCCGCACGCCGGGGAGGTGGATGTCCAAGAGTGCAACTTGCGGACACGGGCTGGGCATCCCGGCGAGCGCCTCTTCGACCGATCCAAAGGCGGCCGCGCAGGCGTGACCCGCCGATCGATCGAGCAACTGCCGGACCACCTCGCGCATCCGCGAATCGTCCTCGATGAGCACCACGGGGATTACTGCCATGAGGTCAAGCTACCTCTAATTGCAGCCGGGGTAAGGCGCATGTTCATGTCCTCGGGAGCCGAACGCGGATCGTCGTACCGTGGCCGACGGCCGACTCGATGGTGAGCGTCGCCCCAAGCCGATCGGCGCGTGCTTGCATGTGGCTCAAGCCATGCCCCCCGAGCGTGGGAGCTGTCTGACCAAGAACGAACCCGCGACCGTCATCCCGCATCTCGGCGCTCAGCCTCCGATCGGCGACGCGAAACGAGAGGTTGAGTGAACGCGCTCCTGAATGTCGAGCCGCATTGGCGATCGCCTCTTTCAACAACAGGTACAGCTCGCGACAGGCGTCGGCCTTCAGGCGAACCTCGTCAAGGTCGAGTTGCGAGTCGACGACGAAACTCAACCCTGCCGGTCGCGCCACATCGTTGGCGTACTCGTGGAGGCGCGTGACCACTTGTGCGAGGTCGTCCCCTTTCGGCTTCAGCGCCCAGACAATGTCCGACATCTCTCGAACGGCATCGCGCGCCGACTGCGCCACATCGACGAGCGTGGAACGGGCCCGTGACGGTTGTTCCTCGAGGTCGCGTTGTGCCGCGTCGGCCATCAGCGAAATGCGAGACAGGTCGGCGCCAACCGCATCGTGCAGATCGGTGGCGATTCGCGTGCGCATTCGCTCGGCGGCGAGCAGTTGCCCGAGGCGCAACCGATAAGCCAGGTACGCTAAAGCGCACGTCAGCGCCAAACAGATGGCGAGAAACCAACCGCGCTGCCAGACCGGAGGCGGTATCACCAACTCGAGTACGGCGGCCGGCGCTGGATCGCCGCGTTCGGAGACGGCGCGCACCGACAGCCGGTGGTGGCCGGTCGTCAACGACGGAAACTCCAACGACCGCGCCTCCGACGGTTCGCTCCACGTCGCGTTCGTGTCCAAACGGTGCTGATAGCGAATCCGTTCTCCCGACGTGTGGTTGATCGCGAAAAACTCGAGTGCGACCTGATGCGATCCGGGGCTCAACAGGACTGGGCCAAGCCGATCGGCGCCGAGTGGGGGAACGCTCCAGCGCGTTCCGTCGATGCGAAGCTCAGA
>CAZAHQ010000465.1:0-3755 GCA_964484415.1 uncultured Acidobacteriota bacterium
TGGGTCGAGAAAGCCGGATGATAAGTCGGTTATAACTACCGCCACTCCGGCTTCGGCCAGCGATCGCCCGCTGGCCTGCGGTATAGGTCGGGGCGCGGAGTCGGGATGGGTTCGACCGGTATCGAGAAACTGCCCATGGTGCCGCTGCGCGAGGCTGTCGTGTTTCCGCGCACGATGGTCCCGTTCGTGGTTGGGCGTCAGTCTTCGCTCACAGCTCTCGAATCGGTGTTGGGTACCGGGGCCGAGCGAAGGATCTTCCTGGCGTGTCAACGCGATGCGCGCATCGACGATCCGGAAGGCGACTCGATCCACACCGTCGGAACGATCGTCAACATCGTGCAGTCGCTCAAGGTTGCCAGCGGCAACGTCAGGATCTTGGTCGAAGGGATCTCGCGGGCTCGCGCGCTCGATATCGAGCGAGTCTCTGCCGGCTATTTGGTCGCTGAGGTCAAGCCGCTGCACGATCACGGAGCGGACGCGCTGGAGGTGACCGACCTATCGCGCCAGGCGGTTTCGTTGTTTGAAAACTACGTCAAGCTCAACCCCGGACTGCCCGCCGAGACGCTGCTGTCGGCGATCAAGATTACCGACGCATCGCGCGTGGCCGACACGATTGCCGCGCACCTGTTGGTGTCGGCCGAGATCAAGCAAGAGCTGCTCGAGCGCACGTTCGTGCGCGAACGGTTGGAGCGGGTCGTACAGATCATCGAGCTCGAAATCGACAAACTGCGGCTTGACCACAAGGTCGGCGCGAAGGTCAAACAAAATCTCGAGAAGGCGCAGCGCGAGTACTACCTGTCGGAGAAGATCAAGGCGTTGCAATCGGAGTTGGGACGCGGCGTCAAAGACAACGACTTCGAAGAGCTGGCTCAGAAGATCGAAGCGGCCGGCATGCCGGACGAAGCCAAAGAAAAAGCGGTCGCTGAGTTGAAGCGCTTGGAAGCGATGCCGTCGGTCTCGGCCGAAGCGACCGTCAGCCGCACCTACCTCGACTGGTTGATTGCGGTGCCCTGGACCCAGCGCTCACACGAAAAACGCGACTTGCGCCGCGCGCGGCGCATTCTGGAAGACGATCATTTCGGGCTCGAAGAGGTCAAGGAACGAATTCTCGAGCACCTTGCGGTGCGCCGACTCGCCCCCGAAAAACCGCAGCGCGCGATCCTCTGTTTCCTCGGTCCCCCCGGGGTCGGCAAGACCTCGCTGGCGCGATCAATCGCACGGGCCACAGGCCGCAACTTCGTGCGCATCTCACTCGGCGGAGTCCGCGACGAAGCGGAGATTCGCGGCCATCGCCGCACCTACATCGGCGCGATTCCCGGCCGCATCATTCAAGGACTCAAGAAGTGCGGCACGCGCAATCCGGTATTTCTGTTGGACGAACTCGACAAGATGGCGACCGACTTTCGTGGGGATCCATCGGCCGCGTTGTTGGAAGTGCTCGACCCGGAGCAAAACCACAGCTTCGTGGATCATTATCTCGACACCGAGTTCGATCTGTCGGATGTGTTCTTCATTGCCACCGCCAACGTGGGCCACACAATCCCCGGACCGCTGCAAGATCGACTCGAGGTCATTCGAATCGCCGGTTACACCTACCCCGAGAAGTTGGCGATTGCCGAACGCTTCCTCGTGAACAAGACACTCGACTCCGCCGGCTTGGCCAAGAAGAACGTGACGTTCACAGGCGATGCGTTGCAGTCGATCGTCGAGCGGTACACGCGCGAGGCGGGCGTGCGCGCCCTGGAGCGCGAACTTTCACGCGCGTGTCGCAAGCTGGCTCGCAAGTTCGTCGAGAAGGAATGGGAAGGGGGCTACGAGGTGAAGACCGAGAGCCTCTCCGATCTGTTGGGCGTGCCGCGCTTTCGCCCGCCCGAGGCGCGTGCGAACAACGAAATCGGCGTCGCGACCGGTCTGGCCTGGACCGCGTTCGGGGGCGAGATCCTTGCCCCCGAGGTCTCGGCGGTTCCGGGCAAAGGGACGCTTTTGATCACCGGGCAGATCGGCCAGGTAATGCAAGAGTCGGCCAACGCAGCGCTCACCTACGTGCGATCGCGTGCCGCCGAGTTGGGAATCAACCCCGAGTTCCAAAAGAACAGCGATATCCACATCCACGTAGCCGAAGGGGCGATCCCGAAGGATGGCCCCTCGGCCGGGACCGCCATGGCCGTCGCGCTGGTTTCGCTCCTTACCGGCATCCCGGCGGTGGCCCATGTGGCGATGACCGGTGAGATCACGCTGCGCGGAAAAGTCTTGCCCGTGGGTGGGATCAAGGAGAAAGTGTTGGCCGCACACCGGACGGGGATCCGCACCGTGATCCTGCCGCGCGACAACGAGAAAGACTTGGCCGACATCCCACCTGACGTCCAAGCCGATCTCGAGATCGTGCTCGTCAGCCACATGGACGAGGTGTTACCACGTGCTCTGGAGCGCCCGCCCACCGGGATCGAAATGGTGAGTGCGGGTACAAAGGACCAACCGCGCGCACACTGACGCGGCTCTCGTTCCAGCGCACCTCTAACCGGGCCTAACGCCTCTCGGACGGCACACCCGTCCCTACGGCAGGCCCAACCGACCGCATCAACCGCTGCCCGCGGGCAGCCGCTTGATGCTGGATGTGAGGATGAAGTGACGCCTTCCGAGGCCCGACTTGCTCGGGTCGCTGTGCGCGCCGAGGACTACCCGCGCGACGGCCGCGCCGAGGTCGCCCTGATGGGGCGGTCCAACGTGGGGAAATCGAGCTTGCTCAATCGACTCGCGGCCACGAGCGGATTGGCGCGGGTCAGCAAGACGCCGGGCCGCACGCGTGAACTGCACTTCTATTCGATCGAAGCGGGCGGCCACTACCTGGTCGATCTGCCCGGCTTCGGCTACGCCAAGATCGCCAAACAGCGGCGTGAAGAATGGGCACACTGGATCACCGCCTATATCGATGGCCGCACGCCGTTGGCGCTGGTGCTGCAACTCGTCGACATCCGCCACGAGCCGCAGCCGATCGACCACCAAGTGCGCGATGCACTGAGCGAGCGGGACATCGCCACATGCATCGTGTTGACCAAGGCCGACAAGCTCTCGCGGGGTGCTGCTGCCGGGGCCGCCGACGCGTTGCGCCGCATTTGGAAATTGCATGAGTCGATCCCGGTGATTACCACGTCATCCGAGACCGGCGCAGGGATTGCCGAGTTGCAAAAACTGATTCACCAGCGCGTGGCCGACCACGCTGCCCAAGGGAACCTTCGATGAATGTCCAGGAACTCAAAGAGATCCGCATCGCGCAGTTGGTGCGATTGGCCAAGTCACTAGGCATTGACGGGGTCTCGCTGATTCGCCGGCCGGAATTGGTGCAGCGCGTGGTGCAAGAAAAGGTGCGCAACGGTGAACGTGTGGTTGCGCGTGGCGTGCTTGAATTGCTGCCGGAAGGGTATGGGTTTCTGCGCTCGCCCGAGCAGTCGTATCTGCCCGGTCCCGACGACATCTACGTGTCACCCAACATCGTTCGCCGCTTCGGACTCGACACCGGTCACATGGTTACCGGACCGCTGCGCCCCCCGCGCCGCGGCGAGAAGTACTTCGCGCTGGCCGAAATGGACTTTCTCGAAACGTTGTCGGCCGATCTCGTGACACCGCGCAAAAAGTTCGAAGATCTGATCCCGTGGCATCCCGACGCGATGCTCAAGATCGAAACAGACAAGCACAACCTCACCGGCCGCGTGATCGATCTGCTGAGTCCGATCGGTAAAGGACAGCGCGGCTTGATC
>CAZAHQ010000466.1:0-3750 GCA_964484415.1 uncultured Acidobacteriota bacterium
GAACATGTCCGACCCGGCCGCGACGGCGCGCACCAGATCTTCGGGGCGCCCCATCCCCATCAAGTAACGAGGGCGATCGGCGGGGAGTCGTGGACCCCAGACCTCCACGACGCGACGGATGTTCTCCTCCGACTCGCCCACCGAGACGCCGCCCAAGGCGATCCCGTCCAGCGGCTGGGCGCACGTCGCCTCGAGGCTGCGCTCACGCAAATCCTCGAAGACGCCTCCCTGCACGATCCCGAACAGCGCAGCACTCGCGTCGGAACGCGCCGCCACGTTCCGTGGCAACCACCGTAGCGTGCGCAGCATCGCGTCCTCGGCCGCATCGTGCGATTCGGGCTCGGCGGTGCAATCGTCGAGCGCCATCATGATGTCGCTGCCCAAGGCTTCCTGGATTCCGATCGAGATCTCGGGGGTGAGCCGGCGGCGGCTGCCTTCGATGTGATCGAGAAATGTCACGCCGTCTTCATCGAGCGTGCGGCGAGCCGCCAACGAAAAGACTTGGTAACCGCCCGAGTCGGTAAGAATCGGACCGGACCATCCGCTGAAGCGATGCAAGCCTCCCAGCTCGCGGACCAGCGCTTCACCGGGCCGCACGTGCAGATGATACGTATTGGCCAACACGATCGAGGCGCCGAGGGCCCGCGTTTCGTCGGGCAACATCCCCTTCACGGTGCCGGCGGTTCCGACCGGCATGAAGACCGGCGTCTCGATGATCCCCCGCCGTGTCGTGAGTCTCCCGGCTCTGGCGTGACCGTCGGTGGCCTGAAGCTCGAACTGCACGGCGCCATTCATTGGATCAGCATTGCGTCGCCGTAGGAGTAGAACCGATACCCCTCGCGCACCGCCTCGGCGTAGGCGTCCAGGGTCGACTCGCGGCCGGCAAACGCGCAGACCAGCATGAGCAGCGTGCTCTGCGGCAGATGGAAGTTGGTCATCAGAGCATCCACGAAACGAAATCGCCAGCCCGGTGCGATGAACAACGTGGTGTGGCCCTCGCCGGGTTGCGGCCCGCCATTCTGATCGATCTCACGCGATTCGAGCACCCGCACCGTGGTGGTCCCCACCGCCACCACACGGTTGCCACGACGTCGACACGCCGCGATCGCCTGCGAGGTATCTGCGTCGAGGCGAAATGATTCGGGGTGCAGGCGAATCGCGTCGGTATCGCGCTCGCGCACCGGGCGGAACGTGCCCTCCCCCACATGCAGCGTCAACCGAGCGACTTCGACACTGCGTTGCTTCAACCGGGTCAGAATTTGCGGCGTGAAATGCAGCCCCGCCGTCGGCGCGGCCAACGCTCCCGGCACGCCGGCATAGACCGTCTGATAGCGCTCTTGGTCGTGGGTGTCGTGGGCGTCGGCCGCGGCGCGCCGGATGTAGGGGGGCAGCGGCAATTTCCCAGCCGATTCGATCCACTCCCTCACCGGCTGCGGGCCGGTAAAGCGCACGATCGCGCGACCATCGGATTCGACTTGCCCGACAAGTGTGGCGGTGAAGTGATCGGGGAGCGTGAGCGGGGTACCGGGCCGCGGCGCATGCGGAGCACCCACCAACGCATGCCAGAGCTCACCCTGGGCGGTCGCGTCGAGCGTCGAGCCCGTCACCGGCTCGAGCAGTAGCAGCTGCACCAACCCGCCGGTCGGTTTCGTCGCGAACAAACGCGCTGGGACGACCTTGGTGTCGTTGACCACCAGCAAGTCACCCGGATTCAACTCGTCGACGAGATCGCACACCTGTTTGTGTCGTCGCGTGCCCGCGTCTCGATCCAAACACAACAGTCGCGCCGCATCGCGCGGCTCGATCGCCGTCTGCGCGATCCGGTCGGCCGGCAGGTGATAGTCGAACAACGAGACGTCCATGCGGCATGGTACCTTCCTGAGCCGATTCGCGACTCACCGGAGATCCTTTCGATGAACGATTCGCCCTTCGTTCCGTATCGCCCGAAACGCTGGTCTGAACCCGAAATGCAGGCACGGGCCGCGTCGTTCTATGCACAGCTGGACGGTCGCCGCAGCGTTCGTCATTTCGCCGATGATCCCGTTCCGCGTGAGCTGATCGAGTGGGCGATCCGTACCGCCTCGACCGCGCCGTCGGGGGCGCATCGGCAACCGTGGACATTCGTTGCGATCTCCGACCCTGCGATCAAGCACCAGATTCGTGTCGCTGCCGAGCACGAGGAAAGGCTCTCATACGAGGGAGGGCGCATGCCCTCGGATTGGAAGCAAGCACTGGCGCCGTTGGGTACCGATTGGCACAAGCCGTTTCTCGAGATCGTTCCCTGGATCGTCGTGGTGTTCGAGCAGACCCATGGCCTCGACCACGACGGCCACACCCGCAAGAACTACTACACCAAGGAGAGTGTCGGCATCGCCTGCGGGCTGTTCATCGCGGCGCTGCACCAGATGGGGCTCTCGACGCTCACACACACACCCAGTCCGATGGGTTTCCTCTCCGATCTGTTGGGGCGCCCGAGCAACGAACGCCCCTTCATTCTGTTTCCGATCGGCTACCCGGCGGTCGATGCACAAGTCCCCAATTTGACCCGCAAGGACTTGGACCAGATCGCGGTGTGGAACCCATCGCCTGCGCCGCCCTCCGACCTGGGGTAGCATCCGCGGCCGTTTGGCGAATGCCCGAGGAGCGACCCATGGCCATCAAGCAGTTCATGAAGCACCACTATCGACACTTCAACGCGGCAACCACCGTCGACGCTGCCGAAGGCTACATCCAGCATCTGGAACAGGGCGGCAAGATGATGGTCACGTTGGCCGGCGCGATGAGCACCGCCGAGTTGGGACTGTCGCTGGCCGAGATGATTCGCCAGGGCAAGGTCCACGCCATCACGTGCACCGGCGCCAACCTCGAAGAGGACATCTTCAACTTGGTGGCGCACAACCACTACGCGCGCGTGCCGCACTATCGCCAGCTCAGCGCGCACGAAGAAGCCGAGCTGCGCAAGCGCGGCATGAATCGCGTCACCGACACCTGCATCCCCGAGGAAGAGGCGATCCGCCGCATCGAGCACCAGATCTTGGAACTGTGGATGACCGCCGATCGCGACAACAAACGGTACTTCCCGCACGAGTATTTCTACGAGTTGATTCGCACCGGCGCCTTGAAGTCCAACTACCAGATCGATCCGAAAGACAGTTGGCTGGTCGCGGCCTGCGAGAAGGACCTGCCAGTCTTCGTACCTGGCTGGGAGGACTCGACGCTGGGCAACATCTTCGTCAGCCACGTCTATTCGGGCGAGTTGGCCAGCTATGGAATCGTGCGCTCGGGCCCCGAATACATGGGGAAGCTGATCGATTGGTACAAAGTCAACGCCAAGCCGTTGGGTGTCGGGTTCTTTCAGATCGGCGGCGGGATCGCCGGCGATTTCCCAATCTGCGTCGTGCCGCTGATTCACCAGGACTTGCAGCAGAGCTGCCCGTTCTGGGGTTACTTCTGTCAGATCTCCGACAGCACGACATCGTATGGCGGGTATAGCGGCGCTGTGCCGAATGAAAAGATCACGTGGGGCAAACTCGACGTCAATACGCCGCGCTTCATCATCGAGTCGGACGCGTCGATCGTGGCGCCGTTGATGTTCGCTTACATTCTGGGTTGGTAACCGCGGTCGCCGCAGCGAGTGCGCGACGACTCACCCTTCAGTCGCGAGTCGACTCGGTAGCTCAGTCTTCCGTTGCCACCAATCGATAGCCGACACTGGCTACGGTGCGCACGAGCGTCGGCTCCGCTGGGTCG
>CAZAHQ010000467.1:0-3748 GCA_964484415.1 uncultured Acidobacteriota bacterium
GAAGAGTCAAGAGGAGATCATGCTGGAGACCACCCTTAGTGCCGAAGTTCCGCCGGGCTACTACCCCATTTCCGTAGACAGGATAGGGAGACTCGCAAGCAACGTGAGAGTCGCTGTGATAAAGCCCGCCCACCACCCACGAGAACTCCCAGGCTGGGGAAAACTCCCCGTTTACGTTTACTGTGACGCGGTCGGGCCGATGCAGGTCGGTATCGAGCGTGCACTTGACGATTCACTGGAGATCAGACAGGAACAAGCAGTGACAGTGATCTCAAGATGCCTTCCTGGAGGTGATGCTGGGACCATCGGTCGGGCGCTAGTGTGCCTGCTGTCAGGTGTCTGGCGATGGCCTGAGAACTCCTCTGAGGGATGCGGACACGGGCCGCTAACGTTCGTAACTCGAACTCTTGATGATCTACCCCAGGACTTCCTCGACTCGTACAGGTCGGAGGCAAAGGAGTTGGTGGACGGATTGTCAGCCATACAACTCGGGAGCTCTGAGCGTTGGATCGTCTATAGGAGATTCAATCAAGCTCGTCCTGGAGACTCGGAAATTGCGACACACTCCCTGGCAGTATTCCGCGTCGATGTCGGTTCGCCACCTTCACGTGCCACACCAGAAGTGGAGAAGGAGTTCGGCGCCCCGTTGTACCGTTACGACTGAGTGTAACTACTCCTGTGTGTATCGAAGACCTGTGGGTTTCGAAAACGGTCGACCGAGCGGACGCGTGACGACACCCCGCATGCTCAACTCCTTCTCGCGCGACCCGAATTCGGCCCGCGATGTCGGGGATGTTTCTACGCGAGAACAAGGGGCACAGGAATAACGCCGGATCTTGATCTCCAATGCAGGTCCGGAACAACGGCAGGTTGAGCGAAGGATCACGCCTCGTGTTCTATCCTTTGGTCTGTTTCGCATGCCACGCGGCGAGAATCCTCTTCTCGGCTTCGGGCGACAGGCCGGCGCCCATCTTCGCTTGGCGCTCGTCCGGCAACGAACGGAACCACGCCAAGGTATCGCGCGTGGTGTCGAGGATCGGGCGGAACGTCAGCCCCGCTTTGATCGCGCGTGCGTTGCTCCAGGTGTGGAATCCCTTGTACTCGCCGGTGTAGGGCAACCAAATCGGAATCTGCCCGTCACCGTTCTCGCCCTGTTCGAGCATGAAATCTGACGAGATCCACGTGAGCTTGGGGTCGACCTTGGTGGCGGCTCGGCAGGCGTCGATCATTTGCTGCATCGTCAGCTTGCCCTTGGGGCCGACCGCGTTGAACGTGCCGATCGTGTTCTTCTCGGCAAGTAACACCAGCCACGCGCCGAGATCGCGCACGTCGATGATTTGCACCGGATCGGTCGGCGCGCCGGGCGCAATCATCTCGCCACCTCGAGCGACGCGCACGGGCCACCATGTGAAGCGATCGGTTCTGTCGTTGGGGCCGACGATGAATCCCGGTCGCACGATCGTGGCGCGACCCGGCAACGCTTCGCTCACCGCTTGCTCGCACAGCGCCTTCAGGCCGCCGTAGAACTGATACCCATCGCCCATCGTCTCGACCTTGGGGTCTTCGAGCTTCGCAAGCGGTGCGGTTTCGTCGGCATTCTCTGTCGCGTTGCTCGCATACGCCGAGATCGACGACACGTAGATGTACTGACGCACGTTCGGCGCCAGTGTCGTGGCGCTGGCCTTGACCATTCGCGGGTAATAGCCGGTGTCGTCGATCACGACGTCCCACTTGCGATCGACCAACGCCTTGATCCCCTCATCCTTGTCGGGGTCGCGATCACCTTTCAGCTTCTCGAGATTCGGGTAGAGCGTCGGGTTGGTCTTGCCGCGATTGAACATGCTCACCACGTGCCCGCGCGCGACCGCGGCGTCGATCACGCCGGGACCAAGGAAACCTGTTCCACCGAAGACCAGAATCTTGAGCGATTTGCCGGCCGGCTCGGCCCAGAAGCGTGTGTATTCGCTGGAAGCCAGCAGCATCGATCCGGCTGCAGCCGAACCGAGTTTCAGGAAATCGCGTCGCGTGCGTGCCATTGAATCCTCCGGTGCGGCGGCGGCCGCAGGTGCGACAGATTACGACAGCAGGTCGCACTGGCGGCCCGGTTTGCGAACTTTTTCAGTTCGAGGGCGGATCGGATCTTGACAGCGCGTCCCACAGCGGTTCGCTCGTGTCGGATCCGGCACGGACCCACCAGGGGGGCGTGTTACCGGTGGCCGCCGTCAGGCGGTGAAAGACTCGTGCTTTCGCGGCATCCATCAGGGCTCACTGCCGCGATGAACTCTCAACCGGCCGCCGGTCAACGCCGACTCGGTGAACGACGCCGGATCCGACGTCAGCGACACACGTTGGTCGCCCAGACAGCACGGCCTCGACCGCGTTGCCCTATCGGGTCGCGCCTCGTGTTGCTTCGTCGATGCTGCAGACCGGCGGCGTGCTCAGCACGAAGGGTCTCGACAACGACTCGCTCGCCGTGGTGCGCGACTCGAATCACAAGCGTCATTGCGAGCTCGATCCACCTTTGTGCCGATGCGATCTGATCGCCGCGACACGCGTGAGATGCAACGTTGCACTCGTCATGATTTCATCTCGCGTGCACGAAATATTTCTTCGTTCACGATGCACTTTCGATTGTTGTTCGTGCGCATTGCTTGTACATTGATCGCACTTCAAAGGTGCAGCGTGTCCACAACAATCTCGCGTTCAATCACGCCGTCAGTCCTTTCGCCATGGCTAAGAGCCGTGAATGCCGATGCCGTGGCATGCCGGCTCGCTGCGCAGTCGGTACAGGTGTTGCTGCCGTTGTCGAAGGTATGCGCCGCGGTGGTCAGCGATGAATTGTGGCGCCGTGCAGGCGCGGCGTCGCTGCACGATTTCACGCGCGAGCGACTCGAACGGACCAGCAAGTGGCTGCGTAGCCATGCCGCACTTTTTGGCGCGGTGAAGCGGTTACCGGCGTTGCGCGACGCGGTGACGGGCGCCGACGGCGGCGCGCCGATTGGGCTGTGCAAGGCGGTGTTGATTGAGCAAGTGGCGACCGATCAGACGATCGCGGTGTGGGTGGCGCGCGCCCGCCGCCTGACGGTGGGCCGATTGCGGGAGGCTGTGCGCGCGGCGGCGCATGACCCTGCTGGTGCAGGGTTGCGGTCTACGGATGAAGAGGCGCGATCGCGACCAGGCATCAAATCGGCGGCGCGCGGCGACGATACCGAGGAGTTGCCGCACGTGCTCTGGGCCATGCCGGCGCCGCCGCCCGTGCGAGCCGCGTTCGAGTGCGCGCTTGATTTGTATCGTCGGGTGGAAGGTGGCGACGCCACCGTCACGTCGTTCATCGAGGCGCTCGTGGCGGAAGAGTTTGCCAGCGACAAGCCCCCGGACGTTTTCCAAGCGTGGCTTCACGCGGCCGATCCGCCGGTCGATCCTGTCGATCCACCGTCGGGCATGGAACTGCCGTCGATGACGGTGGCGCTCGAGATGCTCGCACAGCTCGAGGCCGCGATGCTGCGCGCCGGCAATGGAACCGACACTGAAATGCTCTGGCAACTGACATGCTTGGCTGGTGCGGCCGACATGGTCGAACGCAACCTCGCAGCGCTGCTCATTGAAATGAGCGACAGCGGCGCGCTGCGTGAGTTGGGATTTGCGAGTATCGGCTCCTACGCGGAGCACCGCTTGGGGTTGACTCGCACCACCGTCGAAGATCGCGTGCGGGTGGCGCGGGCGCTGCGAGGGCGCGGGTTGCTACAGC
>CAZAHQ010000468.1:0-3747 GCA_964484415.1 uncultured Acidobacteriota bacterium
GGTGGAGACGCGCTTCCGCCGGCGGGTCAGATCGGACAGTGCCGCGCCCACCGACGAACGCTTCTGAATCGCCAGCACCAACAGGTCTTGCTTTTCGAGATCCTTGCGCAGCGAGTTGGCATCTTCAGCGCGGTAATCGCGCTCGATGATTTCGCCGGTCGGTGTCGCGAGTCGACAGCGGAAATCGGCCATGACTCAGTCCTTCTCGGGCTGCGAAGGACTCTTCTCGACCGGCAGCGGCGAGCCGCCAAGATCGGTCCACGCCTTCAGCGCCACGATCAGCGCACGGTCTTTCTCGCGGTTGGGGGCCATGATGATTTCCTGACGGCCTTCACGCAGATTGGTGCGCAGCGACAAGAGCTGCTGGGGCGTTCGCACGGTCGCGCTCGTCTGCTCGCCGCTCTGCGGTATGCGCGACAACACCAACGGGTCGAGCTTGATGATTCCGGCATTGACATCGACCGCCGCCACCACGAGATGCACACCGAAACCGTCGCTGAGCTCCAGTTGGGCGCTGCCACCTTCGGTCAGTTTTATGCTCCGGCTGGAGACCATTTCGTACTGTGTCCACTGCGTTAGCCCGGCGAGTGCTTCGCTCACGCCGCGAAGTTCATCGCCAATCACTGAATTGCTCTGTTTGGGCTCTCGCGACGCGATGATCAGGCTCACGGTCAGTTCGATCGTGGGTGGCGGCACGTCCCAGCCGCTGATCGCCTCGATCACGCGCTGAACGTATTGTGATTCGTCGATGATCGTGATCGCGCGGACCGATTTGGGTGCGCGATACTCGCCGCACGGCCCCAACAGGCTAGCGGCGATTTCGGCGGCGTCGTTGACCGCTCGAAACCGAATCGGCACAACCTTGGTAACGAGCCGCTTGTTGGCGCATGGATCGGCAGCGGGGACCGATTGAGCCGGTGTTCGCGGCGCTCCAATCAGCGCCAGGACAGTGAAACACAGGACCGCGAATCGTCGAATCACAGGTCGATCCCTGCGTCGAGGATCAAGGTAAACGACGCACTTTCTTCATCGGGTGGAACCACCGTTACGACGCGAGCACTGTCCTCTGAATAAACACGCTCGACCACCGCGGGACGTGGCGAGGTTTGATGGTGTGCGACTCGACGAGGTGCTGGGTTTGCCGTTGGGGGCGCTCCGTTACGTACAGCGAAAAGTCCTGCAACGCCCAAGGCGACCGCAGCCGCTGCGATCCAACCGGCTCGACGCCGCGCGAAACCGAGTTCTCTCTGACGAATGGATGCCGCGGTGGGAAGCGACATCGTGGCAAAGCGCGGCGGGGCCGGCACGATCTCGGCGGGCGGCAGCGCGTTGAGTAGCGAAAACAACGCGGATGGATCGAGCGCAACGAGTGCCCGTCGACACTCGGCACAGACCCCAAGGTGGGCCGCTTCGTCGTGGTCGGGTGACCGGCCGGCAGCAATGTCGGCGATCACCTCAGCCTCGAGATGTGGCCAAGCAGCGTTCGAACTCACGATTCCTCCTCACCCAGCGGATCGACGCCCAATTCGCCCAGCAGCTTCGGATGACGCTCGCGGAGCCGTGCAGAGATCGCGGCTCGCGCTTGGAACAGGTGATTGCGCACGGTGGAGGGAGCCACACCCAGAACCGCGGCCGCTTCAGTGGGCTCCATTCCTTCGATTCGCACCAACACGAATGCTGCCTTCTGTCGTGGCGCGAGGTCGCGGGTGACGTCCTGCAGTGCTCGTTCGAGCTCGTGAGCCAGCACGCTGTCGAGCGGGCCACGACCGAAGCTCTCCGGTTCAGGGACGATCGCCACGGGAGTTTCGGGGCGAGCGCGGCGGCGCCGGATCGCATCGAGCGCAAGGTTCACTGTCATGCGGTAGATCCAACCGTCGAGGTCTTCCCCGAGGCGAAAGCGCGAGAGGTTTTCCCACAAGCGAAGGCACGTGCGTTGTGCGACATCCTGTCCCTCCTCCCGGTCTGAAGTGATGCGCCAGGCGATACGGAAGATCCGGTCCCAACGCGGTCCAATCAGCGCGTCGAAAGCCTCCCGATCCCCTTGGGCCGCCCGTCCGATGAGTTCGAGGTCTTTTCCGGTCATCGTCGAGTGCGGTCTTTCGGCGCACCCCTCCCTACGCCCACCACCCGGCTCGCGTCTAGAGGCCTGAACGGGTCCCAACCTCGTTCGGGCCAGGGGCGGGGGTGCCCGTTCGGATCGCTCAATAGATAGAGGTCAGGCAGAGGGGTCAGGCGACCGATCCGGTGAAGCGTGATACCCCGTCGGCGGAGGGAGGCATGAACCGCAGCGAAGCGCCGGCTCGGAACCGCGGCGAGGAGTTGATAGTCATCCCCCCCGTGCATCGCGTGCCGCAGCACCTCGACCGGGTCGGGTACGAGCCGGCGGACCGCCGGGTCGATTGGAATTGCGCTGAGGTCGATCCGGAAACCACAGGCCGAGGCGCGCGCCAGTCGCGGCGCATCCAGCCCCAGCCCATCGGACAGATCGATCAGCGCCGAGGCACCGCGAGCGAGTACGCGCGCAGCGTCCAGCTGGGCTCGAGGACGTCGAAGGCGGCGGATCGCGATGGCCGCGGCGCGGCGAGCCGCCGGCGACCTCGCCACGCGGACCCGTGACTCGAGCACCGCCAGGCCAAGCGACGCACCGCCGAGCGAACCGGTGACGCACAACCAGTCACCCGGCCGCCCCGTGCTCCGCAGTACCGGTCCGCCGGGCCACGGAGTCCCAACAACGGTGACCGCGAGCGTGGTCGCGCCGTCATCCGCTTGGACGGTGTCGCCTCCCAGCAGCGGGACGCTGCGTCGCTTGCAGGCAGCTTGGAACGACCGCAGGAAGTTGGCGAGCTTCGCGCGCGCCGTGCCGGAGCTTGGCCAGGCAAGTCCCAGAAACACCGCCTCGGGCCGAGCTCCCATCGCCGCGATATCGCTCAAGTTCACCTCCAGGGCTCGATCGGCGACATCAGCCGGTTCCATCAAGTCCCATCGGAAGTGCTGCTTCTCTACGAGCAGGTCGACCGAAATCACGCGCACCGGTTTGCCTGGCAGAACGGCTGCGTCGTCCCCGATGCCAATCATCGCGCCGGGCACGGAACTGCCGAAGAGCCGCTTCAGCTCCGCCACGAACCGGTTCTCACCTTCTGCCAACGGATCGGCGCGCACCGCGTGATTCTCCACACCCGTACGCCCGAAAGCGAACCGACACAGCAATCGCCGCATCTCGACGCCGATATCCGGGGACGGTCTACCTATTTCCGCCGCCAACGTGTTCTGATTTCCGCGGTCAGCGCGCAGGGAAATAGGTGAGACGTCCCCGAACTTCGAGGGATGGGTGGGGGTGGGGTGCGAGGGCGGCGCGGACGCCGCCCTGCGTCAGATCACTCCCTGCCGTCGAGGATGTTGCCGAGGCCGGTACCGAAGAGCGACCCCTCCTCCTTGCGCCCACCCGTTTGCGGCGCCGCACGGTAGATGCGATCGGCCAAACGGGAAAGCGGCAACGATTGCAGCCAAACCTTACCGGGTCCTGTCAGCAGCGCATTGAAGATCCCTTCACCACCGAAGATCGCCGTCTTGACCTTCCCGACGTACTGGATGTCATACGAAACCGACGGCTGCAGCGCAACGAGGCATCCCGTATCGACTCGCAGTTGCTGCCCGGGCCCCAGTTCGAGCGGATGAATCGACCCACCCGCGTGAACGAACACAAGCCCGTCACCTTCCAGCTTCTGCATGATGAACCCTTCACCTCCG
>CAZAHQ010000469.1:0-3734 GCA_964484415.1 uncultured Acidobacteriota bacterium
GGCGCCGAGCACCGTGACGATCGTGTCGTGCGGCGACATCACCAGCTCGACACCGCTGGGCAGTGTCAACTCGCTAGCCTCGACGTGCTGTCCCGTGTGAAGCGCTGTGACGTCGAGTTCGATGAAGCTCGGAATTTCGGCCGGGAGCACCTTGACCCGCACCGTGCGATGGATCAAATCGAGGAGACCGCCCTCGCTCTTGACGCCGACCGCAGTACCGACGATGTGCACCGGGACATCGACCACGATCTTCCGGTCCATCTCGACGCGCGCGAAGTCGGCGTGCAGCAATCGGCCCGTAATGGGATGCACCTGGACCTCTTTGAGCATCACCATCCGGCGCAGTTCACGCTCGCCGATCTTGAGGTGAATCAGTGAATTTCGCCCGCCCTCGGTGGACAGCAGTTGGAGCACTGGGCGAGCGTCGAACAGGATCGACTCGGGCGCGACTCCCCCGCCATACACGACGGCAGGGATCTGACCTGCGTTGCGCAAGCGACGTGATTCGGCGCTGCCGGCTTTGGTGGTTCGGGGCTGAACTTCGAGGTGGACTTCACGGGTGGTCATGGTTGCCTTCCTTCGTTGATGCGAACGCGGTCAAGGGACGGCCGTGATCGGCCGCTTCGTAGGTCAAACGAACAAGGAACTGATCGAGGAATTGGTATGCGTACGTCGAATTGCCTCTCCAAGCAGCGGCGCCACCGACAGAACCTCGATCTTCTTGCAACTCAGTTGATGGTCACTCAACGGAATCGTGTTGCAGACGGCGATCCCGCTGACTTCCGACTCGTTCAATCGCTCAATGGCGCGCCCGGAGAGTACCGGATGCGTGAAACAACCGCGCACCGACCGAGCCCCGGCCTGCAACAACGCTCTCACCGCACCGGACACAGTACCAGCCGTGTCGATGATGTCATCGACGATCACGCAATCGCGACTCTCCACATCTCCGATGACATTCACGCTCTCTGCCACGTTCGGCCCGGTTCGGCGCTTGTCGATGATCGCCAAGCTTCCGCCGGTCCGCTTGGAAAAGAACCGAGCCCGTTCGACGCCTCCGGCATCGGGAGAGACGATCACCGGGTCGACCACACCCAAGTTCTCCAGGTATTCGATCAGCACCGGCCCCGCGAACAGGTGGTCGACAGGGACGCTGAAGAAGCCCTGAATCGCGGGCGCGTGCAAATCCATGGTGAGAATTCGATGAACGCCGGCCGCCTCGATCAGGTCGGCGATCAACTTGGCACTGATCGGTACCCGCGGTTTGTCCTTTCGTTCCTGGCGTGCATAGCCGTAGTACGGGATGACCGCCGTGATTCTCGCCGCCGAGGAGCGCCGGAACGCATCGATCAGCAGCAGAAGTTCGAGCAGGGTCTCGGCCGGTGGGTTGGTCGGCTGCACCACGAACACATCGGCGCCTCGAACGTTCTCGAGGACCTGAATGTAGACCTCGCCGTCGCTGAAACGTTCGACCCGCACCGCCCCGGCTTCGATGCCGAGATAGGCGCAGATCTCCTGCAGCAACTGCGGGTGGGCGGTACCGCCGAACACCTTGATTTCGGCCGAACTCATCCTGTCCTCGATCCCTAGAGTCCGGCGTCTGGTCGTGATCCCGGGCCGGGCGGGGTCGGTACATCGACCGAACTGTCGAACAAGCGATCTGCATCTTCCTCGGCAGCCTCGCGCGGTCTTCGCACCTTACGCGGCTCGGCTCCCGCGGCCAAGATCGACTCGTATTTGGCGAGGATCTTCTCCTCGAGCATGTTGCGCGTCTCGCTGTTCAGCGGATGAGCCAGGTCGCGAAAAGTCCCATTCTTGCGCCGCTTGCTCGGCATCGAGATGAACAACCCTTGAGTCCCGCTGATGATCTTGATGTCTGAGACAACAAAGCACTGATCGAGCACGATCGTCACGAACGCCTTGAGCTTCTCCTCATCGACGGGAAAAACGCGGATGTCGGTAACTTCCATGTCGACCGCCCTCCCTCACTCGTGTCACTGAGCCCGTCGCTGAGCGCGCGCTGCATGGCGCGGCAATGTCCATGCTTGCTTGACCCATGCAGCCGGTTCGTTGCGCCGCAACGCAACCGCCGCTGCCTGTGCCTCCGGCTCGCTCTCAAACAATCCAAACACAACACAACCACTGCCGGACATCGCGGCGACGCCACCCAGCGCGACGAGGTGCCCGAGCAGCCGGTCGATCTCCGGCCGCAGTTGCACCGCCGATATGGTGAGGTCGTTCCACACGGGAGGCAGCCCTGGGCTCGCCTCCTGAAGATGCCGCCACAGCCGCGAGATCTTAGGGGGCTGATCCAGGGTCGTCAACGCACCTCGCGCACGCTGGAACACATCGGCCGTCGCCAGAGGCGGTCCGAGCGCTGCCAGCACCACCGGGAGTCGCGGCAGATCGGGCCAGACCGCGAGGTCGTCCCCCCGCCCTGTTCCAAGCACAGTGCCCAACTCCAGGAAGTACGAAACGTCCGCTCCCAGAAGGCGCGCGCACTCGATGCTGACCGCCGGGTCCGACGCGCCGATCAAATCGCTCAGTCCCCACAACACCGTGGCCGCATCGCTGGAACCGCCGCCAAGCCCCCCGCCGATCGGAATCTGTTTCTTCAATTCGACCGTGACGCGGTTGGTGAATTTCTCCCGCGCGCGAAGCGCCTCGACCGCACGCCAACAGAGATTCTGTTCCGTAGGTCCAAGTTCGGCCTCCGTGACCGAGATCTCGGTCGGGCCGGGTTGTGGGTGAACGGTGAGTTCAATCTCGTCGTGCAGATCGACCGACTGAAAAACGGTGGCGAGCTCGGTGTAGCCGTCGGCCCGTAACCCCACCAGGTCTAGCGCGAGATTGATCTTGGCAAACGCGCGCAGCGAGATCGTTCGCGTGTCATCGCGGTGAACTGGACTGTGGGTCACGAGAGAGGACCTCCGATGCCGCCTCGAGCCGCGTATCCTCCACCAACTCGAACCCGTTTGGCACTCGGGGCCACTCTGGCGGCTTGGGCAGAGCGCCCAACTCGGTAAGCCGCAATTCCAACCGGGCGGTGTCGCGGCTCAGCCGCAGTTGACGCGGAAACCGATCGGCTGCCACGACCTCCAGCGAGCGCACATCCCAGCCTCCAACCTTCCGGTCTGCGTTCGCAGGCAGGTCGGCTTGAAGCAGGTCTCGCAATAGTCCCCCACTGACCGGCACGCCGGTGAACTTGGCCCAGAACTGTTCGGTGTCGGCACCGTCGAACACCTGGTGTCGACTGGAGAGCACGATCCGAGCCCGGCCGTCGACCGCGGCACCGATCAACGCAGCCGGGCCGGCGAAACCGCGCACCTCGAGCAACACGAGCCCATCCTGCCCCAGGCCGACGCGCACCCGAAATTTCTGCGGACGGGATTGTTTGTCAGGAGAGTACTGCACGCTGTACGCAGCTTGCGTGCCGAACGGCGCCGACGTTGGCGCTTGGATTCGCGCCGTGGCGCAGCCGATCGACAAACACAACCATCCGACAGCAAGCAAGAAAAACCTCAAGGCTGCGCGGCCTTTTGCGCGCTCTCCATTTCCTCGAGCTTTTTCTGCAATCTCTCGCGCGACAAGGCACCAAGACTCATCGCTGCGCCCCACTCTGCTTTGGCGCGCTGATTGTCGCCCAGCGCGAAGTAGACATCACCTAGATGCTCGCGGATCTCAGGCTCATCCCGTTCCACGGCGCGCTGTGCTGCGCGGCGCAACATCGGAAG
>CAZAHQ010000470.1:0-3731 GCA_964484415.1 uncultured Acidobacteriota bacterium
TGACCAACGACGTGAACGTCAACGGAACGCTCAACATGTTGATCGCCGCCCGCGATGCCAAGGTCAAGCGCTTCGTCGCCGCTTCTTCTTCGTCGTTGTACGGGGAGTCACCAACCCTACCCAAAGTCGAGAGCATGGCACCCGATCCGATCTCCCCTTACGGGTTGCAGAAGTTGACGGGCGAAACCTATCTGCGCCTGTTTCACAGCCTCTACGGACTGCACACCGTGGCGCTACGCTACTTCAATGTCTTCGGAATGCGGCAGGACCCGCACTCGGAGTATGCGGCGGTGATTCCGCGCTTCATCACGAAGATCGCAGCGGGTCAGTCGCCTACGATCTTCGGCGACGGCCGGCAGACGCGCGATTTCACTTATATCGACAACGTAGTGCAGGCCAATCTGAAGGCAGCCGCAGCCAACGACGAGGCCTGTGGCCAGGCTTACAACATCGCCTGCGGCAAGCGGATCTCCTTGCTCGATCTGATCACAATGATCAATCACTCGCTGGGCACCAAGATCGTCGCCGATCATGCACCGGCGCGTCAGGGAGACATTCGCGATTCGCTGGCCGACATCAACAAAGCGGAGAGACTGCTCGGCTTCAACCCAGCGATTACCGTCGAGCAAGGGGTTGAGCGCACCGTTCTCTCGATGACCGGCAGCACGCGACGTTGACGCAACCGTGAGCGCACCACTGGACAAGGCGATCATCCTCGCTGGCGGCGAGGGGAAGCGCCTGTGGCCTTGGACGAGTGCGGAGCGCCCGAAACCGCTGCTGCCGCTCGGTGGCAACGGACGGACGTTGTTGGGAGCGACGCTCGATCGACTTGCCGGCGTCGTCGACCCCGAGTCGATCGTCTTGCAGGCCGAAGCACACCTAGGGGCTCGTCTCTTGGACGGTGAGACCCGTCTGGGAGCAACCCAGTTGCAAACCGAACCCTCGGCGCGAGACACCGGTCCAGCCGTGACGATCGCGATGCTTCGCGCCTGGCAGCAAAAGCCTGACTCCGTGGTGGCACTATTGCCTGCCGACCATCGGGTGCTCGATGCCGATCGCTTTCGGGCGACACTGCGACGTGCCGCCGAAGAGGCGAGGCTCGGTGCGTTGGTCGTGTTGGGAATCGTGCCTCGCGAGCCGTCGAGTGCCTTCGGTTATGTCGAAGCGATCCAGACCCAAGGCGATCTTCGAGACGTTCGCAGATTTGTCGAGAAGCCCAACGAAACGACGGCTCGAGAGTTCGTCGCCAGCGGACGTCACTTTTGGAATGCTGGGATCTTTGTTTGGCGAGCCGATCGCTTTCGCGAGGAGCTTTCGCGTGTTGCTCCCGAAATGCTCGGGGCGGTCGAGCGGTTTCTGGCCGGAAGTTACGGAAGCTGGAGCGAGGCTCCGAAAATGTCGATCGACTACGCCCTGATGGAACAGGCTGAGGGGGTGCGGATGATCCCGCTCGATGCCGGTTGGGACGATGTTGGCGGCTGGGAGGCGGTCGGCCGGATGGCCGCTGCCGGTGACGCGGGGCCCGCGAAACTGTGCGATCTGCGTGGACCCGGCGCCGAGGGATCGCTGGCGATATCTCTTTTGGAGACCGCCAGTCCGGTGCTGCTGATGGAGCCTGGCCCCTGGCTCTACGTTCACTGTTCGTCCGGCACGTTGCTCGCAAGGCGAGGCAGTGATGCAGCGCTGAAACGGTTCGTTTGAGGCGGGCGGTTCCGCCCACAACGGAACGCAGCCGCCGGCTACCTGTTCGCACGGTTTTCGCCCGTGATGGACTCTCCCGATTCGGTGCGCTATGTTCCGCAACAGTCCACCGCTTGCCGTACCCGGAGAGACATCAGCATGGGTGAACAACCGACCTTCAACCAACCGACTCACGCCGCGCCGACCGACTGGAACCTCAACTCGGTTTGGCGGCTCGTCTGGGGGCGCCGTTGGCTGGTGACCTTGGTCGCGGCAGAAGTGTTCGTCGTGACCGGCTTGGTGACGTTTCTGCGGACCCCGTTGTATGAAGCAGCAGCGCGCGTCCAGATCGAGCGCTCCACGCCGCAGGTCACGCAGGGTCAGGATGTGGCTCCCATTCTGTGGAATGAGTTCGAGATTCAGCGCTTCTATCAGACTCAGTACCTCTTGCTCAAAGATCCTGCTGTCCTGCGCGATGCACTCAATCGCCACGGCGTCCGCGATGCGTTGACCCAAACGCTTGCACCGAAGGAAGAACGTACCGACGAGACCAAACTGCCAGACGATGAAGCGTTGGCCGGGTACGTCCGCCAGTCCATCAAGATCGAGCAGATGGAGTACTCCAACGTCGTCAGGGTGAGCTTCAGGCACCCGTCTGCCGAGGTGGCGGCCAATGTCGTCAATTCGGTGGTGGAGTCGTACCGAGATTTCTTCGTCCACAGCGCACTCAGCTCGCGGCAGGATGCCAAGACGTTCCTCAGCGATCAGGTACTCGCCGCGCAAGCGGAGGTCAAGCAACTCGGCAACCAACTCGCCGAGATGCAGGGTTCGATCGAGAGCGTCATTCCGGCCAGTGGCGCAGAGATGGGTAAGTCACGCCTCGAGAGCCTCGACGCCACACTTACACAGGCGAAGATGGCAAGAGCGCAAGCCGAGTCGCGCCTGTCGTCGATCGAGCGCGTCAAACCGTCGGCGCTCCCCGATGTGCGCTCCAGTTCGCAGATCATTCGTTATCAAGAGCACCTCGCCGGATTGCGCCGCGAGCTTGCCGAACTCGAGGGTAAGGTCGGTGCCGAGTGGCCACGCCTCAAAGAGCTCAAGGCAGCTGTTGCCGAAACAGAAGCGGTGTTGGATCGGGAACAGAGCCGGCTGTACGGGGCGGCGCTGCAAGAGGCGCGCGTGGCGCTCGACCGCGCCAACAAGGATGTGACCAAGCTCGATGTGCTGCTCAAGCAGGAGTTGCGCGCCACCGCGTCCCAGCAGAAGGGCGCCGTCGATTTCCAGCGCAAGCGTGAGGAGTTCATCCAGAAGAAAACCGCTTTGGAGCAGTTGCTGACGCGCGAGCAAGAGGTTGCCATCAGCGCCAAGTTGGAAGACATCCTCAAGCAACAGGTGGCGGTGGTCGATGCCGCGACACCACAGAAGACACCGGCCGTGCCGCGAGTCAGGCTGAACCTCGGTTTGGGGTTCGGTTTTGGGCTGTTCCTCGGTATTGCCGCTGCGTTCTTGGCCGAGGCACTCGACAACAAGGTGCGCAATTCGCAACAGCTTCAAGAACTCACGCGGCTGCCGCTGCTCGGAGCGATCCCTCGCGTCGCGGGCAAAGAGAAACCACGGCTGATTTGGTCTCGTGGCTCGAAACAGTCCAAAGGTAAGGGACCCTCTCCGGTCATGGCGGCCCAGCAACATGATGCCGAGGAAGCATTCCGCGCACTGCGCTCGTCGCTGCTACTGGCCAAAGCCGGGAGTCCTGCTCACGCGCTGATGGTGACTTCCGCCCTACCGGGCGAAGGTAAGAGCACGATCTCGGCGAACATCGGAAGAACGCTGGCGATGTTCGGTCACAAGACCGTGTTGATCGACGCCGACCTGCGTCACCCTCGATTGCATCGGGTGTTCAAGCTCAGCCCCAGCGCAGGGCTGACCAACGTCTTGGTCGGTACTGCCACTCTGCCCGAAGTGATGCAAGTCACCCGATACGACGGGTTGACGTTGATCGCCGGCGGCCCTTGCCCCCCCGATCCGGCGACGTTGTTGGACGCCAAGCGGAT
>CAZAHQ010000471.1:0-3730 GCA_964484415.1 uncultured Acidobacteriota bacterium
CTTGGATATGAGTGAGCTGCAGACCCCGGATGCGCTGGGGCGGATCGTAGGTGAGCTGGGCGATCACGAACAGGATGCGTTGGTCGATCAGATTCGCACGCAACCTTTTTCGGTGGTGCTGCTCGATGAATTCGAAAAATCGCATCCCAGCGTGTGGGATCTGTTTCTGCAGGTTTTCGACGATGGACGGCTCACCGATCGGCGCGGCCGCACGGCGGATTTCCGGCATGCAATCGTGATCATGACGTCGAATCTTGGGAGCGTCGTGACATCGGGCCTGGGGGTTGGGTTCTCCGATGACTACGGCCGATTCTCTGCGGCGAGCGTCGAGCGCGCCGCGGCCAAGGCGTTTCGCAAGGAGTTCCTCAACCGAATCGATCGGATCGTTGTGTTCCAGCCGCTGTCGCGCGAGACGATGCGCGATGTACTGCGCAAGCAGTTGCGCGATGCCTTTGCGCGTCGCGGGCTGCGTAATCGCACGTGGGCGGTGGAGTGGGATGCGGCGGCGCTGGAGTTCTTGCTAGAACAGGGTTTCACGGTCGATCTCGGCGCGCGGCCGTTGCAACGAGCGATCGAGCGGCATCTGCTGGCGCCGCTGGCGGAGACGATCGTCAATCATCGCGTTCCCGAAGGTGATCAGTTTCTGTTTGTGCGCACCGATGGGGAGCGGTTGCGGGTGGAGTTTGTCGACCCGGATGCGCCCGCAGCGTCGAGTGCGGCGGCTGTGACGGGGTTAAGCGGCGCTGCCGATTTGCCCTCGATCGCGTTGACCCCGCGTGGGACCAGCGACGAGCTGCAATCGCTCGAGGTCGAGTTCGCACGGCTGCACGAGGAGACTGCCAGCGATGCCTGGCGCGCGGCCAAGTCGACCGAGCTCGAGCGGATGGGCGACAAGTTGTTTTGGGAGTCGGCAACGCGCTTCGATACGTTGGGCCGCGTCGAGTACCGTGAGCGAATCGAGACGGCGCTCGAAACGGCCGGCTCGCTGTTGTCGCGGTTGCGTTCCAGTGCCTCGCGAGATCGTGTGCCGATAGATCTGTTGTCACGGCTTGCACATCAACTGATGCTGGTCTCGACCGCGCTTGGTGATTTGTCACAGTCGCGTCCGCGTGAAGCGTTCGTGGTGATCGAAACAGTCACCGATGTCGGACCGCGCTCCGGCGCCGAGTCGGTGGCGTTTGCACGGCGAGTTGCCGCGATGTATCGCCGCTGGGCCGATCGGCGTGGCATGCGATTGTCGGTACTGGAGACCAAGAGTGGCTCCGATTCGTATCGGGAGTTGCTCGCGGTCTCCGGCTTGGGCGCGTACTCGAGACTCGCGCCCGACAACGGTTATCACGTGCTGGAGGTCGGTGGCGAGGAGGAGGCATCGACCTGGCGCACGCAGGTTCGAGTGCGGGTGATCGGGCAACCACCCGAACCGCCCCGCGCGCATGCGATCGATCTTGCCGAACAAGCGCGCCGCACTCTTGCCGCTTCGCCAGCGTCAGCGCTTCAGGTCGTGCGCCGCTATCGCGAGCACCCCTCGCCGCTGGTGCGCGATGCGGTCCGCGGCTGGCGCACCGGCCGCCTCGACTGGGTCGAGCGCGGCGACTTCGATCTGATCCCGGTCTGAACGTCAGAATACGAGCGTCGCGCGATTCGGTGTGCCGTCCTTGATCTCGACCTTGAGGGAGGCTCGTTGCTGTCCTTTGCTGAACTCCAGCACGTACCGACCCGAGGCCAGTGCGCCGACGTTGATGCGGCCATCTGCGCCAGAGGTGAGCGTCCGGTTACGTGCGCGCTCTTCGCGCGCGACCGCGGAGGTGATCGACGGTCCATCTACGATTGCAATCGAGTTTAGCCAGACTCCTGGAATAGGCTCTTTGGCCGAGTTCTGGATCGTGAGCGTGAGGGTATTCTCAGGTGCAAGCACCAATCGCTGCTCATCACTGTTGGCCGGTCCAACCAACAACTTCTGAAACAATTGAACACCGAAGCCGCCGGCCGACACGACAACGTCGACCTCTCCATCGGGCAAGGTGGTTAGCGTGACGACACCATTGTCGTTGGTTCGCTCCTCACCATAGGGCGTGAGCTGCGCTGAGTTCACGGGGGAAACCGTCGCCGCTGGTATCGGCATCCCCTGCATGTCGACCACGCGCAGCGTCAACAGATGCGATTTGAAGAGCGCAACGAACTGTTCCTTGGCCCCTGAGCTGCTCACCTTGAACGGCGCTGTGAGCACGAGCGCGTAGCCGGGCTTTAGCGCCGTCAACTGGTACCGCCCCGCCTCGACTCCCTTGATCTCGAACTCGCCGCTCTGATTGGTCTGTTCGGAATCGGCGTCGCTCGTGGTGGCGGACAGGTAGGCGCCCTCGTCATCGACGCGTGTCAGTTCGACCTGCACAGCGGCAAGCGGGAGCCCGCTGTCGCCATCCACGACGCGGCCGCGGACCGATGCGTCCGGCACCACCAGATCGTAGGCGAATTCGCTTCGATCGGGCGGGACATGCACGGTGAAGTTGGTGCTTGGAATGTCATCCTGCAGCGTCATCAACATGATGCGGTACTCACCCGGGGCAGGAAGTCGCGCCGTGAATGCGCCGCTGTCGTCGCTGTTAGTGCTGACATGCGCGCTCGCTCCTCGATCCCACGCGATGATCAGCAGGCCAACCTTGAGCGGCGTTTCCCCGTGACGGACTGTGCCGTGCAACGTGACGCCGCCCTCGAGCGGGAAGTTGACGATGGTGGTCTTTCCGCTCTCGATTGAAATCGTTGCTTCCTGCACGAGCGGATCGATATCGACTGAAGGCTGCGCCGCCATTGATCCTGGCTCGGGCAAGGGGGGCCAGATCGTAGCGCTGACATCGGCAGGGCCGGGAGTCAGTTGCGCGACCCGATAGCGGCCGCTGGAATCGGTCTTGACACGTACGCTGGTCCATGGCGATTGCGTCTTCGGCCACACCTTGACCCAAACATCGGCAAGCGGTTTGCGCTCGTTGTCGAGCACGACACCCTCGACGGTGCCGCCCTCGAGCAGTTCAATCGTGAGTTCATCGGGCACGGTGTTCGGTGCGATCGAGATTCCAACCTCGCCACTTGCCAGGTGATCGGATTCGACGCGCACGACCGACGAACCGGGCGCGATGCCTTGCAGCGCGAACCGTCCATCGACACCGGTCACTGCCGTCTTGCTGGCCTGTTCGCGCCCGCCGTCCTCGAGCAGCGAAACAACCGCGCCGCCCACCGGCTGCTTGGTGGCTTTGTCGACGACGCGCCCGGCGAGCCGCGTTCCGCGATCCAGCAGCGCTTCGCCGAGATCGAGCTTTTGCCCGGCGGACAGGGCCACATTCTCGAACAGTCGGGGTAAGAAGCCCTCGGCTTCGATGCGCACGTCATAGCTTCCGGGTGGAAGCGGCGTCATCGTGAACTGACCACTATCGTTTGCGAATGAGCGCAGCGAGTTGGTCCGATCATCGCGAAGATAGCTTGGCGCTACGGAGGGGCTGACCTCGGCCGACGCGAGGCGCACAGCGAACATCGCGAGCGGTTTGGGTGGCGTTCCGGTGAGCACGCGGCCCGAGATGCTGGCAGCTCGCAGCAGCGTAATGGTGACAGGCTCACCGCCGGTCACCGTCTTTGTCGGCTCCGGCACGGTCCACACGTCGTTCTGTGCGAACAGCGTGGCGGGTTCGTCGGAACCAAAACCGGCGATTCGGAAGCGACCTTCACGATCGCTGATGGCATA
>CAZAHQ010000472.1:0-3719 GCA_964484415.1 uncultured Acidobacteriota bacterium
TGATCGATGTTCGTGCGAGCACGATCCAGACGAGACCAGCCGCAACCAATGCCGAACCGAGGAGCGCCGTGAGGTTGGAGAGTGCAATCATGTCTGCGTCGAGCGCTCGCCCGTACAGATGGGTCACGACACAGCTGGTGATGGTGCACGCCCCGATGTCCAGCGCCAGCCATCGACCACGCAGTCGATCCGGCGCGGCCCGTTGTACCAGGAGCGTGGAGTAGACCCACAACGCGCTCTCCCCGATCGAACCGACGAACACCACGGCGATCGCCCAGTTGAGCGCGTGAATTTGACCCAGGCCGGCATAGGCTGCACCGAACACAAGAAAACCGAGTGCGATCGCGGTTGCCAGACGTCGCGTTCCCAAGGCTGTGAAGCGGTGCAAGAGCAGTGGTCCGATTCCCATTCCCATGCCGCGCGCGACGTAGAGCGCAGCCACCGCGAGCTCGGCTTCGCCGTGTGGCGCAAACACACGCGCTCCGAGCAGGGTCAACAGAACCGTCATGGCGCCACCGAGCCCCCAACCGGTCTTGATCCAAAACAGTCGAAGCACGCTACGACGCCGCAACAGCGAGCGGATCGCGTGGAGCATGTCCGGGCCGCCGACCAAGGCCCACGCGTCGAGTCGACGTGCATGCTGCGGAGGGGGCGGAAGCTGCAGCGGACGTACCAGCGCGATCGAGACCAGGTAAGAGAGTGCATCGAGCCCGAGCGCAATCTGCCACCCCAGGTAGCGAGTCGCCAAACCGCCGGCTGCCGCACCGAACGTGTAGGTCGCCGACCAAGCCAGGACCGAGAGTGTGTTGGCGGCACCCAACCAGGCCGTGGGGACTGTGTTTGGGATGGAAGCGGCGCGCGCCGGTTCACCGATCGCGCCGAAGAAACTCTGCAGAAAGGTCAAGGTCAGCAGATACGCAGCCGCACCCTGCTCGAGAAACGGTGCTGCAAACATCGCCGACACGAGCACGAAACGAACCGAGTCGCATACGATCATGACGAGGCGTCGCGGAAACCGATCAGCAATCACGCCCGCGAGCGGCCCTGCAACAGCGACCGGCAAGAACTTCAAGATCACGACGCCACCCGTGGAGGTGGCGTCGCGGTATCCGAGTTTCTCGAGCAGCGAGAGCAGCGCCAGCAGATTGAACCAGTCGCCCAGCATGCTGGCGGCGCGAGAGAGAAACAGCGCACGAAATCTCGGTGCGAGGCGTACGAGCGACCACAACGACGTCGGCGGTCCCGCTGACGTCGGTGCGACGCCTGGCGAGACCTCGAGCCTCGGACTGCTCATCGAGCAGGTGGAGGGAACAGCGTCAGCTGCTTGGGGACCTTCTTGCGATCGGTGCGTGCCCGGCGAGCCGGCGCTGACGCGGCCAAGGCGGGCGAGGCGGCTCCAGCAGTACGGCGCTCGCCGCCAACAGGCTGATAGACCCCCTGCTCACGGGCCCACCTCAAGAGTCGCTGGTCCAACGCGCGAAACTCCGGCCCATGATCCATGTACCGAAGGTGGGCGAGTTCGTGGCACATCGTTGCGATCAAGCTCGAATAGCGCAGGAATTCCCCGGTCGTTCGCGAGCGCAACCGGATCCGGATATTTCCATCGGCGTCGCAGCAGCCGTAAAGCTTCGCATCGGAGCGCGTTCTCTTGACCGACGACCAGCGCAGTCCGAATGCATCCGCAATCGGCTGGCAATCGTTGCGCAACCGCTCCAACAGCTGTTCCTCTTCTCGGCGTCGTTCGATCATCGTGAGGGGGGCCGGCTGAATCGGCCGGCGACGGAGATTAGCACGCTCCCGCAGCCCGCTGGCAAATTCCTGGAAAGCCGCTCCCAGAGCCGAGAGCCAGCCAAGTAACGACCCCCAGCCGTGGGTCAGCTGGGGCGCTCTGGATCCCGTCGGCCGCCTCTCCCGGCGCCGACCAGCGCGGGTCACCAAGTGATCTCGTCCGGGAGCAACTCCCGATTGGCGCGCTTTTGGAAGATCCACAGGCGCTGTTCCTCGCGGTCGGTGCCCTGTTCCTCATCGGGCGTCAACGGCTCCGCAATCGTGACGTGCACGCGCATCGGGTCTTGTAACCAAACGAGCTGGCGGCCGTCGTAGCTGCGATACAACTGAACGTCCCCGGTCTCGTCCAACTGCGCCCCGCGGCGCGCTTTCTGTTCGCGTTGGTAGCGAAACACCAAGACACTGTCGTTGGAGCGCGAGGGGTCGAACTCGAGTTCGATGAATCCCGGGAAGCCGTCATAAACAAAGTCGGCACGCTGATTGAACGCGGTATCGAGCGAGACCCCGCCGTCGATATCCCATCGGAACGACAGCTCCCAGTGACCGCTCGCTGCTTTGCGGAGCATCACCACCTGCTTCCACTTCGGTTGTTGACGCGTCCAGGTGCCGGCGAAGTTGCCGGTGGCGACCGGAGTGGGCGGCGTTTGGCGAGCGGCCCAAACGCACAGCGCGAACAGGGTCAATGCAACCGCAGTGATGACCCATCGAGCGCAACGCGAACGACTCATGGTGACCCCTTGGGCCGCGCCGGGCGGCGCGCCGGGCGGAGCGTACGGCCAGCGGCGCCTCGCGGCAAACCAAGCGCTCGCAACATCTGCGAGGCTCGCGCCGGAGTGATCCGCTTCGACCCGACGCCGATCGCAATGGCGGCCGCCGAGAGCCAGCGGTGGGCCATCGCCGCGCCGTCTTTGGACACGTGCTCCCCCTTCAGCGCCTGCTCGTGATGCTGAAGCGTGGCCAGATCACCGCGCATCGCCGGCCCGGTGAGTGCATCGGCCACGCTCCGCCCGTCGAGGTTTGCAACGGCGTTGTGGGCCAGGCCAAGTGCAGCGCGCCGGGCCACGGCCGGCTTCAGGCCTGCGCGAGTCAACCATTCGATGGAACTGGCCAAGAGCGCGGTGAGATCGCCGGCCGCCAGGACGCAGGCGACGTGCAGCAAGGCCCGGTCGCGATCGGCAATGACATGAGCTTCCAAGTCGGCAGCGTGGGCGAGTCGCTTGGCCGCGGTCACCGCGCGCCGGTCACCGCTGATGTCGGCCAGACCAGGACGGGTAGGCGCGCGCCCCACCAGCGGAAGCAACGGATGGAGTACGCCAACGGAGTGTTTGCTGGCAGCCAAGGATGACAGCAGCGACCGTGCTGGCCACGCGCCCGCCAGGTGCAAGACTACGATCGGACGCGTCAGCAACGGTGCCAACTGCCGCGCAACTGTCGCGATCGCGTCGTCGGGTACCGCCAACACCACGACCTGAGCAGCGGACGCGAGCTCTTCGAGACGATCGCATCGTCGAACGCGCGCGCGGCGTGCGACGAGTCGCGCTTGCGCCGCGCGACGCGCCCATACCATTACCGAAAGCGATCGGTCCCGTTGCCACGCATGCGCCATCGATTGCGCGGCGCGGCCTCCTCCCACGATGCCTATCCGTAGTGCTGTTGGGCTCATGGGTGAACTCCACCGAGTGCGCGCCAGAGTTGCTCGAGGTCGTCGGGCCAGGGAGCCTCGAAGACCATTCTCTCCCCGCTGGTTGGATGGTCGAGTTCGAGACGTCGGGCGTGCAGCGCCGGACGCTGGAACGCCAGAATTGCGCGCCGTCGGACAGGATCCATCACGCTTGCGGCGCGGGCGCCGCCGTAGGTCTGATCGCCGATCAACGGATGTCCGAGTGCGGTGAGGTGAACGCGCACTTGATGAGTTCTACCGGTCAAGATCT
>CAZAHQ010000473.1:0-3712 GCA_964484415.1 uncultured Acidobacteriota bacterium
CAAGATCATGCGCAAGATCAGCCATTGTAAAGAAGCGTTAGAGACAGGACACTAGGATTGGTGCGATGACGATGCGCACGCGGTTGATTCCGTTGTTACTTCCGACGGTCATCTTGGGGGCTGTGGTCTGCTTCGGCGCCGTCGGCTATCGCGTGCTCGAGGGTTGGGGTTGGCTCGACGCGGTCTATATGTCCGTCATCACGTTGGCCACCGTCGGATTCACGGAGGTCCATCCGCTGCACGATGTCGGGCGGGTCTTCACGATGCTGCTGATCGTGATCGGCCTGGCCTCGGTGACCTATTTGGTGTCGAGCATCGGCCGCGTGATGTTCGAGGAGATGCTGGGGACGGAGTTTTGGAGGCGACGCGTGAGAAAGCAAATCGACATGCTGCAGGGGCACGTGATCGTCTGCGGCTTCGGGCGAGTGGGACGCCTGGTACAGCGTGAGTTTCAGGCTGCGAAGACGCCGTATGTCGTCGTCGAGCGTGACGAGAAGATCGCGCGCGAGCTGGAAGAACGGAACGAGTTGGTGCTGCACGGCGATGCGACGTCCGAGGAAATGCTGCGCGCTGCCGGTATCGAGCGTGCTCGCGGGCTGGTGACGGCACTGCCCGACGATGCGGCCAATTTGTATGTGGTCATTACGGCACGGGATCTCAATGCGCAGATGCCGATCGTGGCTCGTGCCGAGACCGAGGGTGCGGAACGGCGCCTGACAAAAGCGGGTGCGACGCGCGTGATCTCGCCCAATTCGATCGGCGGGCGCGCGATGGCGCAAGCGCTGCTGCAACCGGAAGTGCTCGATTTCTTGACGCTGGCCACGGCGCGCCAGGACCTGACGCTGCAGATCGAGCAAGTGGTCGTGGCAGAACGCTCACCTCTGGCGGCCGAGAAGACGCACATCGCGCAGATGCGCGAGCGGCATCGCGTCTTCGTGGTTGCGATGCGCAAGCAGGCCGATGCGCAGTTCGATCTGCCGACGAGCGATCTACTGATCGAATCCGGCGACACCCTGATCGTCGTCGGCCAGCGCGAGCACTGCGTCGCGATCAACCTCCTCGCCGCCAACCCCTGACCAATTCGGGGCTATTGGCGCGCGACGAGCGTGAGGATCGTGTAGAGCGCGACCGGTTCCTCGTTTTGGTTGGTGACTTCGACGTCCCATGCCACCACACCTTGCGGAACCTCGCCTTCGCGCGGCTCCTTGGCAGTCTTGCTTTTGCAGGTAAGTCGCACGCGGATGGTGTCGCCAATAAAGACCGGCTTCACGAAGCGCAACCGATCGAGCCCGTAGTTGGCGAGCACCGGTCCCGGAGCGGGATCGACGAACAGTCCGGCGGCCGCGGCCAGAACCAAGTAGCCGTGCGCGACACGTTTCCCGAAGATCGATTGCTGCGATGCGATCTCGTCGGTGTGCGCGTAGAACGTATCGCCGGAGACGCCCGCGAAATTGACGACATCGGCTTCGGTGAGCGTGCGGCGATGAGTGATCAGGGTTTCACCGATCGCCAGCTCCTCGAAGTACTTCCTGAACGGATGAACGCGATCTTGCGTCAAGGCGGCGCCCTTGCTGAATTCGCCGGTGACATGCATCAGCGTCGTCGGCGATCCCTGCAGCGCCGTGCGTTGCATGTAGTGCAGAACCGATCGCACGCCACCCAACTCCTCGCCTCCGCCTGCGCGCCCCGGGCCGCCGTGTACGAGTTGCGGCATGGGAGAACCGTGGCCGGTGGACTCGCCGGCGCACGCGCGATTGAGCACCAACAAACGTCCATGGTAGGGCGCCAGTCCAAGCACCACCTGTCGCGCCACGGTGTCGTCGTTGGTGAACAGTGAGCCGCACAAACTGCCGCGTCCGCGCTTGGCGAGTTCGATCGCATCGTCCAGGGTTTGGTAGGGCATGACCGTCGTCACCGGGCCGAACGCCTCGACGTCATGCGGTTGATGGCGGCGCATCGGATCGGGGCAATGCAGCAGCAGTGCTGGGAAGAACGCGCCCTGCTCGCGATTGGCGCCCAGAACCTCGAACTCGTTCGGGTTGCCGAATACCAGCTCGCCTGCCTGTTTCAACTCGGCGACACGCGCGCCGACCTCTTTGACCTGGCCGCGCGAGGCCAAGGGGCCCATCCTCACCCCTTCGACCGCTGGATCACCGACTTTCACACCGCTCAACCGCTTCTTGAGCGCCTCGATCACCGCTTGAGTGAACGGTTCGGGCACGATCGTGCGACGGATCGCCGTGCACTTCTGACCCGCTTTCACGGTCATCTCTCGCGACACTTCCTTGATGAACAGGTCGAACTCCTCGGTACCCGGTGCAGCCTCCGGCCCCAAGATGCAGCAGTTGAGTGAGTCGGCCTCCATGTTGAAGCGAACCGAGTTGTTCACGATCGTGTCGTGTGTGCGAAGCTTCAGTCCCGTGGCAGCCGAGCCGGTGAATGTCACCACGTCTTGGCAGTCCAGGTGGTCGAGCAGATCGCCGACGCTACCGCATATCAATTGGAAAGCGCCGGTTGGAAGCAGATTCGACTCGATGATCAAGCGCGCGAGTTTCTCGGCAAGGTAGGCGGTTGTCGAGGCGGGTTTGACGATCACCGGCATGCCAGCCAGAAGCGACGGCGCCATCTTCTCGAGCGCGCCCCAAACCGGGAAATTGAATGCGTTGATGTGGATCGCTGCCCCTTCCAGCGGCACACAGATATGGCGTCCCACGAACGAACCGGTCTTGGACAGTCCTTCTACGTCGCCCTCGATATGAAACACCGCATCGGGAAGTTCGCGGCGTCCCTTGCTCGAGATGGTGAAGAGGGTTCCGATCCCTCCCTCGATGTCGATCCAGCTATCGGTTCGCGTTGCGCCGGTGAAAGCGCTGACCGAATACAACTCCTCTTTGCGCGACATCAGGTACTGGCCCAGCGCTTTGAGCATTCGAGCGCGTTGATGAAACGTCATCCGGCGCAGGTTCGGGCCGCCGACCGTGCGCGCGTATTGCAGCATCGCGCGAAAATCGAGCCCGTGGCTGGAAATCTCTGAAACCGTTGCGCCGTTGACCGCATTGAAGAGCGGTGCAGCTTCGCCGCTGCCGGAGTACCAGTGTCCTTGGGAGAAGCTCTGTAGTCGCATCGGATAGGCCTCGGAGTGAGCAGGAACGAACGCGGATTGTATTCGGACCGACCGGGCAGCGCCCCTGCCAGACCCAGGGCAAACTAACCCGCTCCATCGTCGCCATTCAGGAGGTGGTCAGCCATGAGAGTTTCGCGCAACGGGATGCTTGGGGGACTCACGCTAGCGCTCGTGCTGTGCTTGGCCGGTTGCACCGATGTTTCGCAAGGCTCTGCGCCCGCGGCCGCGCCGCAAAAGAAAGGGAAGACGATGCCGATCGACCCAAACCGTACCGTGACACTTGGCGGTGGCTGCTTTTGGTGTTTGGAAGCGTTCTACGAACGCATCGACGGGATCGACGATGTGGAGTCGGGCTACTCTGGCGGCTATCTGCCCAACCCTACGTATCAGCAAGTCTGTGGGGACGAGACGGGTCACGCCGAGGTTGTTCAACTCAAATTCGACCCTGCCAAGATCAGCTATCGCGAAATCCTCGAGATCTTCTTCACGATGCACGACCCCACGACACTCAATCGCCAGGGGGCCGATGAGGGCACGCAGTACCGCTCGATCATCCTCTACCACACGCCGCAACAGAAGGCCGACGCC
>CAZAHQ010000474.1:0-3707 GCA_964484415.1 uncultured Acidobacteriota bacterium
CTGGTCACGCGGGCCGGTGGCGTCGGGATGAACGCCCAGACCAGCAACGACTTCACTCACTACTTCGTGCAGCTCCCGTCGAATCGCCTGGAGTTTTGGTTCGCGCTCGAGTCAGAGCGGCTGCTGCGGCCGGTGTTCCGCGAGTTCTACGCCGAGCGCGATGTGGTTCAGGAAGAGCGCCGGTTGCGCTACGACAACAGCCCTGACGGACAGATGTTCGAGGCTCAGAAGGCGCTGCTGTTCGACGCCCATCCCTATGCGACGCCGGTGATCGGTTGGCCGGCAGACCTGCAACGACTGACAGTCGAAGATGCGATGGACTACTTCCGAACGTACTACTCCCCCTCGAACTGTCAGATGATGCTGGTAGGGGATGTCAAAGCGTCGGAGGTCGAGCGGCTCGCCAAGAAGTACTTCTCGGCATGGAAGCGTCAGTCGATCCCGCGCCTTCAGATCACCACCGACATGGAGCCAAGTGGGGAGCGGCGCCGAGTGGTCGAGTTCGATGCGGAGCCGAAGCTCTCGGCCGCGTGGCGCACGGTCGCACTGGGCGCGAAGGATCAGTCGGCGCTTGAACTGCTGGGACGTGTGTTGGGCGGTTTGGAGAGTTCTCGCCTCGATCAGTCGATCGTGCAGGGTGAACGGATCGCCAGCTATGTCAGCGCGTCACAAACGTCGATGCGTTACGGAGGCTGGTTCACGGTACAGGCGGCGCCGAGCGGAGGACACACAACGGCCGAACTCGAGGCCGCTTTCACGCGTGAGATCGTTCGCATCCAAGAAAGCGGCGTCACCGTCGAGGAACTCGAGCGCGCCAAAGTGCAGACCGAGGTTGGGCGGGCCCAGACGTTGACGAGCAACCTGGGTCTGGCGCAGTTGATCGGTAGCGCCTTGCGGACTGCAGGAAACGTCCGCTGGCTCGACGAGTCGGTGGCGAGGATCAATGCGGTGACGCCGGCTGAGATCCAACGGGTCGCGAAGCAGTACTTGACACCGGCGCGGCGTGCCGTGATCGAAATCCGCAAAACCCCGGGTGGCGCGAAGGCGGTTCGCGGAGGTGAGGCGAGAGTCGATCAACATGGCGGAGTCGTCGGTCAACGTGGCCAGCGACACTCGAGTGGATTCACCAAGCTGATAGCGGCTGTCCGAGCGGCTCCCAAGTTGACGTTCAAGCTCCCTGAGGTCGGGAAGGAGGTGGAGCGTGTGGTGTTGCCATCGGGCGTTACGGTATTCGTTCGAGAAGACCACACCGCCCCGATCGTGAACCTCGGCTTTACCTGGCTTGGTGGAACGAACTCACTCGCCGTGAAGCAACTCGCTCCATTCGAACTCGCCGACAGTTTGCTGACGGAAGGAGGGACGGAGACGCTCGGTCCCGCTGCGTTGCAGGAACGGCAAGAGGCGTTGGGAATGAGTTTCTCGATCTACACGTCCGGCACGACTTGCGGGGCGTCATTCCGTTCGCTTCGGCGCACGTTCGACCAGGCCTGGCCGCTGGCGATCGAGATGTTGATGAAACCGAGGCTGGACGAGGAGCGCCTGCAGACCATCAAGGGCCAGTACATCGAGTCGATGAAGCGGCGCTACGAGAGTCCTGGCCTTGGTGCGGCCGCGATTGTCAGTCATGTGATGTGGAAGGATCACCCTCGATTCGGATACACCGTCTCACGCCAGCAAATCGAAGCGATCACTTCCGCCCAGGTGCGCGAAGGGTGGGTCCGATTCACCGGGCGAGACAACCTGTACATTGTTGCGGTCGGCGACTTCGACAAGCATCAATTGCTGGCGCGGATCGAAGAAACGTTTTCCGGCTGGCGTGCGGCGGCAGACAAAAGCCGCGTTTGGCTGTCGTGGGAACCGCGGACCAGACCCGGTGTCTACACCGTGGAAAAGGACCTGCCTCAACCGGCAGTGCGGCTGGTTCAAAATGTAGCGATCGATCGCCGCGCGCCGGAAACGGACCACGCGGCACTCGAGATCCTCAACGACATCTTGGGTGGGTCCGGTTTTCGATCGCGCTTGATGGAGCGCCTGCGCACAGGCGAGGGACTCACGTACGGCGTGTCCTCGTCGTTGTCACACCAGGGACGGCCGGATCAACCCGGTACGTTGATCGTGTCGTACCAGACGAAACAGGCCTCGGTGGCCCGCTCAGTCCAGGTCGCGATCGAGGAGATCGCGAAGATCGTGAACGAGACGGTTACGGCGGCAGAAGTTGCCGAGCAGATCGAGTCGTGGCGAAACCGCTTCGTGTTCGGCTTCACCAACGACTTCTCGATCGTCAACCGAATGCTCAGCAACGAACTCGACGACCGCCCCTACGACCAGGCCAAGCGCACCCTGGATGCCGTCCAACTGGTCCAGCCGGTCGATATCCAGCGTGTTGCGCAGCGCTATTTGAAACCAGCTGACTTGACGATAGCCGTCTACGGCACACTCTCCGACGAAGATCGAAAGCAGTTTGCGGCGGAAGCGTCACTTGCGACCTTGCAGCGAGACGACGTGTTTCCCGGCGGCTACTCCGAGGAACCGTTGAAACAAGCGCCCGTCAGTCCGCGGTAGGGTCCGGTTCGAGTGGCGGCTGACGATCGGAATAGCGGCGAATCTGGTAGAGCAATAGCCGTGCATCAACGCTGCCGATGCGCAGCGGATAGCGTCGCTCCGCTTTCATCCGAAGCGCACGCGTCAAACCCTCGGAGCCAGACAGCACCGCCATTTTCCAGCCGGCCAGTTGAGACTTGGCGAATCGACCCAAGCCATCCCACGCCGCCTCGACCTCGTGGTTCAACCAGCGACCCCACGGTGGGTTGGTCAACAACAACCCCGCAGGCAATCCGCCGGGAACCGAGAGATCGGGCACTCGGCCGACAGCCACGCGCACATCGTCTTCCAGGTCGTTGAACTCCAAATGTCGACGAGCATGCGGTAGCTGCGTGCTATCAGCCTCGTAACCAAAAAACGGTGCGTGCTCGACGATCCGACGCGCGCGAAGCTCCTCGACAATACGATCGGCATCGACTTCCGAGAATGCCGGCAGATGTGCGATCGCGTCGGCAACGTCACCGCGCCGAGGTGGCACACGCAACGCGACCGCCGCCGCCTCGGCGAGCAACGTGGCGCTCCCACAAAACGGGTCCAAGAGCGGCTTCGTTGCATCGACGTCCGCGAGCAACGCGATGCCGGCCGCGATGTCCTCGCGCAAAGGCGCACGGGTCCGTCGTTCGAAGCCGCGTCGATGCAGGCTCTCCACACCCAAGGCCAGCCCGATCGTGGCGGAACCGCGCTCAAAACGGACGTCGACCACGACATCAGGCTCGTGCGGAACGACAGGTGGCAACTCGCGCGCAACCCGATGGAACGCCTCGCGGATCGCATCCTTGGTCCAGCGGGCCGTGAAGAGCGGGCTGGACAACGTCTCTGACGAGCCGAACGCACGCACAGCCCACGCGCAATCCTCGGGCAACCACGAAGGCCAGGAAAGCTCGCTGATCGCTGCAAAGTAGTCGTCGCGTTCGGCGGGCAGGGAACTGGCGAGCGTCCACACGACGCGTGAAGCGCTGCGCAACGCGAGAGCGGCGCGCGCCCCGTCCTCGTAGCTGGCATCGAAGGTGACACTCCCGCGACCGGCTGCGGTACCGGTAAGACCGTACCATGACAACTCTCGGATCGCGGCCGGCTCGATGCCGGCCTCGACCGCGAGGCGAAAA
>CAZAHQ010000475.1:0-3706 GCA_964484415.1 uncultured Acidobacteriota bacterium
TCAGTTGCTCGTCGAGATGGACGGGTTCGAATCGAACGACGGCGTGATCCTGATCGCCGCCACCAACCGTCCCGACGTTCTGGATCCGGCATTGCTGCGCCCCGGGCGATTCGATCGTCGCGTGGTCGTCGATCGCCCCGATGTCCGCGGGCGCGAGGACATCCTTCGCGTTCACACGCGGAAGATCCCAACCGGCGAGGTCGATCTTTCGGTGATCGCGCGCGGCACCCCCGGCTTCTCCGGCGCCGACTTGGCCAACCTGGTCAATGAAGCAGCGCTGCACGCGGCAAGCCTCGGCAAGAAGAAGGTCGAGAACGACGACTTCGAGATCGCACGGGACAAGGTGATGATGGGCGCCGAGCGCCGCAGCTTGCTGTTGTCCCCCGCCGAGAAACGCAACACGGCCTATCACGAAGCCGGGCACGCGGTGGTGCGAATCTTGTTGCCCGAGGCCGAACCGCTGCACAAGGTCACGATCATTCCGCGCGGTATGGCCTTGGGACTCACCTGGCACCTTCCCGAAGGGGACAAGTACAGCCAAAGCGTGAAGGGCCTTGAAGCGGAATTGGCGGTTGGAATGGGCGGGCGCGTGGCTGAGGAAATGTTCCTCCATCAAACCACGACCGGTGCCGGGAACGACATCGAGCGGGCCACGGAGTTGGCGCGTCGCATGGTCTGCGAGTGGGGCATGAGTCCCAAGCTCGGTCCGTTGACCTTCGGCAAGAAGGAAGAGCAGATCTTCTTGGGGCGCGAGATCAGCCAACATCGTGACTACTCCGAAGCGACGGCGATCGAAATCGACAACGAAGTGCGACGGATCGTGACCGAAGCGCACGAGCGCGCGTATCAGTTGCTCGATACGCATCGCGATGCGATGGCTCGCGTCGCGGAAGCGCTGCTCGAACGTGAAGTGCTCGACGCCGAGGAAACCAAGATCTTGGTCGAAGGTGGAACATTGCCTCCGCTCAAGCGTGTTTCTCGGAGTAACGATCAGGCACCGACCGCTCCCGCCACCGCTTCCGAAACGGTGACTCGCCCTTCAGACGGCGGGCTGCTCGGCGGTGCGATCGAGCAGCCGTCTTGATCTTCGTGACCGGCTAGCGCTCGCGTCATGTCTTCGCGCGCCGTTTTGGTCTGGGACCTCCTCGACGAAGACGGCGCGCAGTTGTTTTTGGCGCCCCTTCAACTGCCGAGTGCAGCAACCCTGGCGCTACCGTGCCGCTGCCTGCGGTTGCCGGTCGCGATCGATCGACCTGGCAACACCGATGTCGCACTGCATCGCGGAAAGAGCGGCACGGCCGCGTGTGGCACGCACACGGCGCTGGAGCGTTGGTGCGCCACGCTTCCTGACCCATGGAACACAGCGAGTCTGAGGGCCCTCGCCTGTTACGCTCGACCGGCGGAGACCTTCCGTTGGGCAGATGGCCAGCTCTGTAACTGCGCCGAGCGTGTACGCGTGATGGGCGTACTCAACGCCACGCCCGATTCGTTCTCCGACGGCGGGCGCTTCGTCGACCGGAGCGCCGCGATCGCCGCCGCGCTGGCGATGGCAGACGAGGGTGCCGACATCATCGACATCGGCGGCGAGTCGACGCGCCCCGCTGCCCTCCCGGTCGACCCGGAGGAGGAGAAAGAGCGCGTGATCCCGCTGATCACCGCACTCAGGCGAGAGTCACCGTCACTTCGGATCTCGATCGATACGCGAAACGCCAGTACGGCGCGGCACGCACTCGATGCCGGCGCGGACATGGTCAACGATGTCAGCGCATTGTCCGATCCGGCGATGGCTCCGCTGATTGCCCACGCCGGTGTGCCGCTGGTGCTGATGCACCTGCGCGGGACACCGCAAACGATGCAACGGGATACTCACTACGACGATCTGCTCGGCAATCTCTCCGATTTCCTGGCCGAGCGCGCGAAAAGCGCGACAGAAGCGGGAATCCCCGGTGATAGAATCCTCGTCGACCCGGGGTTTGGATTCGGCAAATCGCCTCGCGGAAACGAGGAGATATTGCGGCAGTTGAAAGCGTTGACCAGTTTGGGACTGCCGCTGTTGGTGGGAATGTCGCGCAAGCGCTTCATCGGTGAACGAACCGGTGTGGTACTTCCCGACGCACGGTTGGCGGGTAGCTTGGCCGCTGCAGTGGCCGCCGCACTCGCCGGCGCCTCCGTGGTGCGTGTTCATGATGTGCGCGCCACACGCGAGGCGTTGGCTGTCGCCTCGGCCTTGCGTCCTGGCCAGACTCCTGCTGGAGGGCGTTGATGGAACGTTGGCTGGAGCTCGTGCGCTTCGAGCAGTTGCGCGACCCCACCGCGTGGCTCGACATTGCGTTGCTTTGGTTTGCGATCTACACGCTGCTCTCTCTGATCCGTCGCACGCGTGCCGAGCAGATGATTTGGGGCTTGGCCGGTGTGGTGGTCATGTTCTTCCTCACCGATCCCTCGAGTTTGATCCCGATGCGCGCCGTGCATTGGGTACTCGGACAGTTGCTGCTCTACGGCCCGTTTGCCCTGATCGTGATCTTCTCCGGCCCCGTTCGGCAGGCTCTTGCGCACTTCGGCCGCGTACCGATCCTTCGCTGGCGCACGCAGGACACCAACGAGCCGCTGATCGAAGAGGTCGCGCTGGCAGCGGCGGCGATGGGCACGCGCAGGATCGGCGCGCTGATCGTGTTCGAACGCGCCCAGGGTTTGCGCACCTACATCGAAACCGGAATCGGTCTCGATGCGCATGTCACCTACGATCTGCTGACCAACGTCTTCACGCCCAAGACGCCGCTGCACGATGGCGCCGTGATCATTAGCGAAGGACGAATCAAGGCTGCCTGCTGCTACCTGCCGCTTTCCGTCGACCCGTACATCTCGCGCGAGTACGGTACGCGGCACCGAGCGGCGATTGGAATTTCCGAAGAAACCGATGCGATTGCGGTGGTGGTCAGCGAGGAGCGGGGCATCGTGAGCCTCGCGATCGACGGCAAGCTCACGCAAGACCTCGACAGTCGGGGACTCAAGCAGTTGCTGCTCGACCAGATGATGCCGGAACGGACGGTCTCACCGCTTTGGCGTTGGGCCACGAAACGCTCGACACGCACAACGGAAAGCGCCTCATGATGACCCACCTGTTCGGTCACAACTTGGGACTGAAGGCGGTGTCGCTTCTGCTGGCCTTCGTGGTCTGGGTTTGGGTCGCCCAACACTCGGAGCTGGTCAAGGTCATCAAGGTCCCGGTCTTGGTGGAAGCCGGACCCGACGTGTTGGTCTTGGACTACGAGCCGAAGGAACTACGCGTGCGCGTCGATGGCGACCCCAACGATGTGCGTCGCATCCGCGAAGAAGAAGTCAGCGCCCGCTTCGAGATCGGATCGGAAGAGGTGCGAGGCCGCAGGCAGCTGATCCTCACCCCCGCGCCGCGACAGATCAGCCCGATCCCTTCCGGCGTCAACGTGGAGATTCTCGACCGGATCGTCGAGGTCACCGTCGACAAAGCAGCTACCAAGCAGGTGCGCATCGCGGCGCGGCTGATCGGCCGGCTTCCACTCGACATCGAGGTCGAAACGGTCTCGACCGAGCCGACCCTGGTCTCCGTTACCGGGCCAGTAGCCGCGATTCAAAGCCTGAACCACATTGATACCGAGCCGATCGACCTCAACAACCGCCGCTCGAGTTTTGCTGCATCGGTCGACCTGGCCGTACCCGATGCGTCGAT
>CAZAHQ010000476.1:0-3680 GCA_964484415.1 uncultured Acidobacteriota bacterium
CCAGCCGATGCGCATGTGGATCCACGTGAGCCGCGTGAGGATCGGCCCCGTGAATCAGGAGCAGTCTTACTGCCTCCGCGTTGCCGTATCCAGCCGCCATCGTGAGCGCTTTCGAGTCTTGCGCCTTGGCGTCGGCGCCGGCTTCCAGCAAGTAAGCGATCGCTCCGTTCTGTGATTTGTGTACCGCGTGCATGACTGGTGTCCAACCGTTGACCCCTGCGGGTTGATCAAGCGGTGCGCCGTGCGTAATCAAGAGTTTCATTGCGTCGACCTGCCCGAATCGCGCCGCTGCGATCAGCGAATTGGCCCCAGCATCGTTGTGAAGCTCGAGGCCTGACCCAGCGGTCAGCAAGCGTTCAAGTTCGGGGAGATCTCCACTAGCCGCGGCCGCCTCCAACGGAGTCCCGGGACGATAGCCGCAGCCTGAAAGCAGTGTGACCAAACAGAGCACCAGCGTGACGCGACTCATCTGACCTCCCTTGCGCCTGACCACCGCCAGGCGCGCTGGAAGTATAGGTCGAATACTCTGCATTGCAAAGTAGTTTCTGAGACTCGTTTCCGAACGACCACCAAACCGCCGCCGCTTTGTGGCCGAACCGGCCTGTGGCTGCCGCAAGCAAAACGTCGGTTTCGACCCCACGCGACAGTGGATTCCATGCGCAGAGTCTCTCGAAGGATCTCGCTCTGGGCCGCGGTGCTCGTCCGAGTGCTTGCCAGTCAGCTAGGCCATGCGGCGATCACCAACAAGCCCATCGATCGATGCTTCCCGGCCCAGTTCTGCCCAATCGGCGGGTCACCCCTGGTGCCGAGCTTTGTTGCCAACCTCCCGGTCACCTCAACACCAAGGGTTATGACTTCACGGCGGCCGGCACCAACGACGCGTTTCTCGATTTGTTCGACGCCGATGCCGACGGCTGGGACTTGACCAATTGCGGCTGTCTGGCCACCAGTTCCGCTCCGCGCAATCCAGCCTTTGGCAACGACACTACCCGGCGGTCGCCGACCTGATGCGCTGCGCGCACTACGCCGAAGCAGGGTCGTGGACCGCAGGGTTGGCGGCGTCACATCGATTGCTGGCAACACACCCCGAGGCGACCATCGCCCAACGCGCACGCGATGCGGCGCGACGCGCGCTTGGTCTCAGTGACTCCGCGGAGGCGGCATTGGAAGCGTTGCTCGCGCGGTAAGCGGCGGAACGCCGAACCGCGTGCCGAGCGGGGCCGCGAGCGCCACGACGCCCAACTCATAGTCGCTGTAGGTACGATACGTTCCGCGCAACCAGACGAGCGCGCGATACGTCCCATCCGAGGGCGGCATGGTGGGACGAATGTTGTCGATAACGGAATCGTGCGTCACCGCTGTCCAGGTGAAGGTCGCGCCGCCGTCGCGCGTGACACCTTCGAAGATCTCGTAGTGGCGCTGCCCATCGGCGCTGCTGACCAGGGGAACACCGGTGGCCGGATCGACATCGGTGCTGGCGTAGACCAGCGAGACATCATCAGGGTCGATGGCGATCGTGCCGGTGTAGTCGTCCTCACCCGCGTAGAGCCGGCGCCCCGCGAAGGCGATCTCGCGATCGACCCATTTCCTTCCGGTCCAACGCGCGTAGCGATAACGGTGATCGTCTCCGCCTTGGCCGGGGCGCAGGTTGGCTGAGTTCTTTTGAACCGAGTAGACCGCAACAGGATGGCCATTCTTGTCGAGTTCCACATCGCTGATCCAGGCCACGTTGTCGGCATCGCCGCGAAAGATCCTCGTTCCCTCACTCGGCCTGGAGAGTCCCTTGCGCAGGCGACGCACCGGCGTTCCATTCGACTCGCGCAGCTTTCCACCGCGGTAGATCAGGTGAAACAAGCTGTTGTCGAAGTCACGCGGATGACCTTGCGTATAGACCATGTGCACCGTATCCCGGCCGTTGCCGGCGTACTTTACGTACGGGCGTTGTCGAACCGTCCCCGGCACGTCGATGTACACGTTTCCGGTGACGAAACTCCGGCCATCGTCGACGGAATAGGCATACGACGGCTTGAAGCGATCGTCGAGGCCGCGAAAAAAGTTGTAGACCCGCCCCTCGCTGCTCAGGCGGATCAACCCGGGATACGTCACCTTCGACGTTGTGCTTGGCACGAACAGTTGTTCGTCTCCCCATGTCGTCGCATCGTGCGGTTGCAGGCTAATGCGATAGTAGAACTGCGGCGCCACGTTGTGCGTCGAGTACATCGCCAACAGCCGGCCATCGGCAAGTTCTACCAGCGAGGGGGAGTTGTGATCGTCGTAGATCGACGAGCCATCGTTGAACAGTTGCAGGTGCAGCGCACTTCGCGCAGTGGTTCCGCGCGCGATGTCGTGTGCGGCAACCTCGATATTCCCGCGACGCGCCGGTTCGATCGCTCCCGCCGCGGCCGACCCAACGATCAGCACGCCGCGGTCCAACAGCACGCGTGGATCTTCGATCCAGTTCCAACCGCCGTCGTCGTTGATCACCCGCGGTTCGGCCGCGTCGGCACGCGTCGCTCCGTTCAGGGCGACTAGAAGCCAACACGATGCCGCAACCAGCGCCCGCACCGTATCACTCGCCTTTTCCGTAAGCGTCGAGCACCCGTTGCACCAAGTTGGTGGTGGAGAGACCAGCGCGCAGCGGAACGCGCACCACCTCGCCGCCCCAGCCTTTCACCTCGGCGGCGCCGACGATGTTTTCCTCGGCCCAATCGGCGCCCTTGACCAACACGTCGGGGTGCAACGCGAGAATCGCTTGCAGCGGGGTGTCTTCGTCGAACAGCACAACCTGGTCGACCGGTTCGAGTGCGAGCAGCAGCTCGGCGCGCTCCAGCTCGGGGACGATCGGCCGTTTGTCGCCTTTGAGACGTCGCGTCGATCTGTCTGTATTGACCGCCACGATCAACGCATCGGCGGCCTGACGCGCCGCTGTCAGCAGCGCCAAGTGGCCGGTGTGCAGTAGGTCGAAACAGCCGTTGGTGAAGGCGACACGCTTGTGGGCGAGTCGTTGTGCAGCGCGCCAGGCGAGAATCTCGCTGGGGATCATCTCCACTGGGTAGCGGAGATCCGTGCCGAGTGCTTGAGAATCTTCACGCGCACGACGTCGATGTCGGTTTCAGCGGAGGCACTCTTGAGCTGTTGTTCCCACTCCGCAATCGCTTGCTTGGCACGCTCGACATCGATTTCGTCCGACTTCTCGCAGGTCTCCGCCAACACGATTACGCGATCGGGGAGCACCTCGGCAAAGCCTCCTCCGACCGCCATGATCGACTTCTCGTTCCCGGTGCGTACAACCGCAACGCCGGGTTGAAGCGACGAGAGCATCGCGGCATGGCCGGGCAGCACACCGAAACTGCCGAGTGTGCCGGGCAGAATCACTTCGTCGCACTCGCGGGTGATCACGCGCCGTTCGGGCGTGACCACCTCGACGGTAATCTTTTGCGGAATCTCGGCCACCACCAGCTCCTGCGGCTCAGGCCGCTTCGCGCTTCATCTTCTCGGCGCGTTCGAGCACATCCTCGATCGTGCCTTGCAGATAGAACGCTTGCTCGGGGATCTCGTCGTGCTTGCCTTCGACGATCTCGCGGAAGCCGCGGATCGAGTCGGCCAGCGACACGTACTTGCCGGGAATTCCGGTGAACTGCTCGGCCACGAAGAACGGCTGGCTGAGGAAGCGCTGAATC
>CAZAHQ010000477.1:0-3680 GCA_964484415.1 uncultured Acidobacteriota bacterium
TGAAATTGGTGGTGCCGTCCAGCGGATCGACGATCCAGGTCGGCTCATCGCCCACCGACAGTGTCGCGCTGAGCTCTTCGCCGAGTATCTTGTGGCGCGGCCAGTCGGTCGCAATCGCGGATGCGATTGCCCGCTCAGAGGCCAGGTCGGCTCTGGTGACGAAGTCGTTGGCTTGCTTCGACGCGATCTCCAGCGTCGAACGGTTGGCAGCAAACGGTGCGATGGCATCGGCGCCGGCGCGCGCGGCGCGTATCGCCGTGGTTTGGAGCGCCAGCGTATCGAGCGTGTTCATGCGCGTGGATGCGACTGATCGTAGACCTCGAGGATCCGATCGAGCGCCAGTCGCGTGTAGCGCTGCGTCGTGGAGAGCCGCGCATGGCCGAGCAGTTCCTGGATCGCGCGTAGATCCATCCCGGATTCCAGCAGATGGGTTGCGAACGAGTGCCGCAGAACGTGCGGATGAACTCCGCGGCTCAGCGCGATCTTGTTAACCGCAGCGTCGAGCACGCGGCGCACGCTTCGGTCGGTGAGGCGCCCTCCGCGCTGATTGAGGAACACGGCATCGACGTCTTGGCCGCGACGCAAACCACTCGCCGCTTTCAGGTAGTCACGCAACGCTTCGGCAGCTTTTCGCCCGAACGGCACGATTCGCTCCTTGTCGCCCTTGCCGACGACCCGTGCGGTTCGCTCGCCGAGGTGGAGGTCGTCGAGGTCCAACGAAACCAGCTCCGACACGCGCAATCCGGCGCCATAAAGCAGCTCGAGCAGCGCACGATCGCGCTTGCCGGCGAACGTCGCCGCATCCGGCGCTTCGAGAATCGCGCTCACGTCCTCGACATCGAGTCGGTCGGGCAGCCGCTGCGCTTTCTTGGGATTGCGCACCTCGGCAGCCGGATTCAGCGCGATCTCGCCGCGCTTGGCCAGCCATCGAAACAAGGCACGTGCCGCGGAGAGATGGCGCGCAACACTGCTCGCGCTGAGGCCGCGGCCGTGCATGTCGGCCATCCAGCCTCGCAAGAGGCGCGCATCGATGTCGCCCGGTGCAGCCGGCTCCCCGCCGCGACGTTGATCCAAGAATGAGACTAGATCGTTGAGATCGGTGGCATACGCGCGGGCCGTCTCGGGGCTTTGATCCCGATCGAGTTGCACATGATGAATGAAGCGGGTCACGGCGTCGCGCATGTCGTTGCCACAGTATCAGGCTCGAGCCCGCCTGTGTCTTGATTCGTCAGACAGGGAGCTGCGAGTTCTTGGGACAGCCGGCTTCGATCCATTGGATCAAGCGTTCGATACGGTCGGAAGAGGCTTTTCCCTCGCTACCGGTAGTCGCCTCGAAGGCGCGATGCTGCGGCAGTGCAGCTCGCAAGATCTCGAGCACGTGCTGGGGATCGTACCCAGCCTCGATCAACTCGACAGCGACCCGCCAATCGGGGAGGGGCGACAACTTCCACGCGCCAAATGCACCGAGCACGTCGTTGGTGTGCAGCAGTGCGCGAGCCATCAGCGAGTGGGCTCGCGAGAGCGTGTCGGCCGGGACCTCACCCTCTTCTTCCATCCACTGAAGCGCGCGCGCGGCATGATGCGAGGCTCGCTCCGCGTTAGCGACCAGAAGCAGATAACCTTCGGCCAACATCAGAGCGGTCTCGATGTCGGGCGGCAGCGTGTCTTCGATCTCTTCGAGCGTTGACTGCGCTTCGGAAACGTCACCCATCCGCGACTGACAGAGTGCGATTTGCGACAGCAGAAACCGTCGGCCGGCAACGTCCTCCACATCGCGGGTGCGATCCAGTTCGCGACGCAACACCAACACCGCTTCTGAACCGCGACCTTCGGACAAGCGACGCGCCACCTCGAAAGACGCCGAGAAATAAGCATCGACACGGCGGCGGGCAGACGATTCGGGGGACGTCATTCAGTCACCTTGCCTCTCGCGAGGTTTCCACGGATTCGATCCGTGGCGGCTCGTGGAAGGGTGCCTGGGAAAGATAGGCTGAAAGCGTGCCCAATGCCCGTTCCGCCAGCATCCGCTTGCGCTCGGTCTTGCTGCGGGGCGGATCGTTCAACGGAGGAATCAAGCCAAAAGCGATGTTGGTCGGTTGGTAATTCTCAGGGTCGGCGTTGGCCACGTACCGCTGCAGCGAACCGAGCGCCGTTTCAGCCGGGAACACCGGCGGCGCCAACCCGTGGATCAAACTCCACGCCCCGATCCCAGCGATCATCCCTGAGGCGGTCGATTCGGTGTAACCCTCGACACCGGAGATCTGCCCTGCGAAGAACAGGTCGGGCCTGGTCTTGCATTGGAACGATTCGCACAGCATCCGGGGTGCGTTGATGTAGGTATTGCGATGCATGAAGCCGAGCTTGACGAACTCCGCATTGTTCAGCCCTGGGATCATGCGGAAGATGCGTTGCTGTTCACCCCACTTCAGGCGGTTTTGAAATCCGACCATGCTCCAATGCGTCGCGGCAAGGTTGTCCTGGCGCAACTGCACCACGGCCCAGGCGCGACGGCCGGTGCGCGGATCGGTCAATCCCACCGGCTTCATCGGGCCGAATCGCAAGGTGTCGCGGCCGCGCAGCGCCATCTCTTCGATCGGCAGACAGCCTTCGAACACCAAGTCGCGATCGAAGTCGTGCATGTCGGCTGCCGTTGCGGCCAAGACTTCGTCGACGAACGATTCATAAGTGTCGCGATCCATCGGGCAATTGACGTAATCGGCGCCACCCCCTTTTCCGTAGCGCGAGGCACGAAACGCCACACTCCATTCGATCGAATCGCCATCGACGATGGGGCTGATCGCATCGTAGAAGGCGAGGTTGGACTCACCGCTGAAGGCGATGATCGACTCCGCCAATGCCGGCGAACAGAGCGGCCCTGTTGCCAAGATCGTGAGACCAGTGGGAATGCTGGTGACTTCTTCGCGGCGCAGATCGATCCGTGGATGGCAAGAGATGGCATCGTCGACCAAAGCGGCGAACCGCTCACGATCGACCGCCAGCGCCTCGCCAGCGGGCAGGCGCGCCTCGTGCGCGGCGCGCAGGATCAGCGACCCAACCTGCTCCATCTCGGCCTTGATCAATCCATGAGCGGTGACCGCCACCAACGATTTGAACGAGTTGGAGCAAACCAATTCGGCCAAACGATCGGTGCGGTGCGCCGCCGTCGGTCTTACCGGCCGCATCTCGAACAGGGTGACCCGCAGGCCGCGTTCGGCGCATTGCCACGCTGCCTCGCATCCGGCGAGGCCGCCGCCAACGATCGTTACCTGTGTGGACTGCGACATCAGGCCGCGATGGTAACAACCTCCAAGGCGCGCGGCATCCAGGCAATTACATCAGGCGAAACAGCAAGGTATCGATCAAGAAGACCGGAATCAGAAACGGCAGTGTCCAGCGCAGGATGTAGCCGAAGAACGAGGGCATCTTCACACCTGCCTCTTCGGCGATCGCTTTGACCATGAAGTTGGGTGCGTTGCCGATATAGGTGTTGGCCCCCATGAACACGGCGCCGGCCGAGATCGCTTCGAGGTAGAGAGCGTGATCGGTGGTCAGTGCGTGCACAGCCGTCGCGTAATCGACACCGGGCGAGAACTTGCCGATCGCAACCGAGAAGAACGCCAGGTAGGTTGGTGCGTTGTCGAGAAACGACGACAACAAGCCTGAAGCCCAAAAGAACTGAG
>CAZAHQ010000478.1:0-3674 GCA_964484415.1 uncultured Acidobacteriota bacterium
CGCGCGGTCGCTGCAACACCGTTGCCGAATGCACGCCACACAAGCGCGGTGATCGCTGGCACTGCACACGCTCTGCGATGCGGGGCGGTGCGTGCGGCGAAGGTCCGGGTCCGCACGGTGCGTGCTCGCACGCGCTGTCGCCATGTCAGCCGATTCGCAGCCTCCGCGCCCGCCGCGCGCGTTTCGTAGCATGGTGCGCCGCTGCCGCCGGGGCGCTCTGCTTGCTTGGGCTATCGGGCCCTTGGTGGCGCACTGTGACGAGTCCGGGAGCGCTCACCGCGGCGCATGCCAAGCTGCAATCCGACTGCACCGCTTGCCATCCCGACACCGGTGCTGCCGCACTCGCGTGGGTGAAAGCCGCGTCGACTTCTGTACAGACTGCAGCGAATGCCTGCGTGAAGTGCCATACCGAGTTGGGCACGCGCGCACTCGACCCGCACGGCCTCGATCCGGTATACCTGGCCGAGAGGACGGCAAGGCTGCGCGCAGCGCCGGGCGCTGAAGAGCGCTCCAAGTCGGCTACGGCACGCGACCAAATAGCGTGTGCCACATGTCATCGTGAGCATCGAGGCGGTCGTTGGAACATTGCAAGCCTGCGCGACAGCGAATGTCAGGCCTGTCATGTGCGACGGTTCAAGAGCTTCGCGCAGGACCATCCAGAGTTCGAGAACTATCCGGCGACGCGCCGCCAGCGCATCGTGTTCGACCATCAAGCACACATCAAGCACATCAAGGAGGAAGGGGGAGATGCCGCGGTTGCCGCGCTGCTGGTCACGCAGCAGGGCGCCGACGTGCTCGTCTGCAGCGCCTGTCATCACGCCGAGCAATCCGGGCGGATGTTGCCGATCAACGGCTTTGCGCCGAGTTGCACCACCTGCCATCACCACGCTCAACAGATGCGCACCGCAGCCGGTGAGGGAATCGCCTTCGTGCGCCTTCCGGGCATCGATGCACAGACGCTGGAAAAACGTGGCTATGCGATTGGCGAATGGCCGCGTGAAGCCCAGGGTCCAGGCTGGGACGGGCCGCTCACGCCGTTCATGCGACTGCTCTTGTCCAGTGATGCCGAGACGGTGAGGGCCTTGCAGACTCTCGATGCCGCTGCGGCGCGCAACGTGTTCCTGTTCGATCTGTACGATGCCAAGCCGAACGAATTGCGCGCAGCGCAGCGCCTTGTGTGGGGGCTGAAGTGCCTGCTGGTCGACATGGCAGACGGCAACCAAACGGCACTGCTCCAACGCCTTTCTCGTCTCTCAGTCGAGCCAAACGAGCTACAAGCGCTGATTCCTGCACTGTCGGGTGAACTGCCGATCGATCAACCGCGCGCTGACTTGCAGGGGTTGTACAGCAACATCGATGAGCTGCGACGCCGATGGATGCCGACCGTCGCCGACGAGGTGACGCGGTATCGTGCCGGCCAACGGGTTGTAAGCGCGCACGGAAAATCTGTGGCAACGACCGCACCGACCACGCAAGCACCGGCCGCGGCCGTCAACCTCGATGACTTGTTGGGGGATTCGGCGCCCGCTCCTGCGCCCGAAGCGGCCAAGCCTGCCGTCGACCTGAATGATTTGCTTGGTGGCGACACGCCGCCGCCATCGCCACCACCGGCAGCCCCCGATCCTAAGCGGGAACAGGAACTCGCGGATGCGGTCGCGCGCGCCAACGCTGCCGAGACTCGTTACGAGCGTGCGGCCGGAGCGCTCGGTCAGGCGGTGCGCTGGTCGCTGCGCGAACTCGACTTCTCGATTCGCTATCGGCCGGTGGGTCACGCCGATCCCTTCCTCAAGAGTTGGCTGGACGTGACGGCACGGTCGGTGCCGCCGCGGAACGCACCCACCGACGCAACGAGCGCCTCGGCTGCCGTGCTGTTCGCACAGCTGGCCGACATCAAAGCCGGACCCGGCATGTGCACACGCTGCCATAGCGTCGATGCCGATGCGACCGGGTTGCTCCGCGTGCAGTGGCACGGTGATCGCCCCGAGGCGCGCCGCCACTCGCTGACGTGGTTCGATCATGCCCCGCACCTGCGTGTCGCCGCCGGCGACTGCTCGCGATGTCATCGACCGAGCGAAGCAGCGTCAGGCGCGTTCTTGGCCGGCTTCGTCGACGGCACCCAACCACGAACCGATCCGCTCACGGTGGCCGGCCATTTTCAGAACGTGACCCGAGCGCTATGCGCCGAGTGTCACCACGATCGCGGCGCACCGAGCGACTGCTCGAGTTGCCACCGCTATCACACGAGTGGGCCGGTGGCGCGGCGCTAGCGTGAGGCTCGCCGCCGACCGTTGCGGGCGCGCATCTCAGCCGGCAGCGGGCGTATCGGCCTTCGGCTTCTTGTAGCGGTTGTGCTTGATTTCCTCGCGCAGCAAGTCGGCGCGAACCGCCGCGCGAGAATGGTCTCCGAAGAAGAAGTTCTTGACCTTCCCCTGATCGCCATACTTGTCGGAGAACCGCTTCCACAGTCGCGGCCCCTTGTTGACATTGAAGCCACCTTGATACGCGTATCGGAGGCCGACGCGATCGGCTTGGTCTTCGTGTTCGCGACTGTAGCCGCTGGCGATCGCCGTCGCCGACAGCACCGTACCAACTTGTGCCGCTTGCTTGCCGACATCGCTTTTGATCAGTTCGCCGGCCAGGATCGTCACCAGCCCTGCCCCGTACTGAACCCAGTTGCTGCGCTCGTACTGCCGACGGCTGTGCTCGTAGGTTGCGTGCGTCAGCTCGTGACCAAGCACGATCGCGACCTCGTCATCGTCCATGTCTTTCAGCAAGCCGCTGAACACGTAGATCGAATAGTTGGGCGCTGCCATCGCGTTCCATTCGGGATTGTCGACCACGTACACGCGCAACTTCGCTGGGTCGATATGGGAAGGCACGACCTTGTTCATGATTCTCTTGACCCGGTCGACCTGCGGCCCGGTCGTGAGCAACGTTCCCAAGTCCTCGACCACCTTGCCGTTGTCGTCGACCTGCTTCATGCGGCCGAGGCTCAAGTATTGCTTCTCGATTTGATCGAACGCTTGCTTCATCTGACCTTCGATGTCGGTGTTGCGATTCGGCTGGGCTTCGATTTCGCGGGCCAACACCGAGCCGTCCCCCATACGCGTGCCGTTGATCGCGACCTCGTATCCCAGCGGTATCGACCCGAACGACTTGGCCTTGCCGCTCCCCTTGAACTTGGTGTCGCCGTTGATCCGGACTTGCTGGCCATCGACCACGAGCGTCTTGCCGATCCGGAAGTCTGCGTACCCTTCGAGTTTCTCGCGCGAGCCGGCCAGCGCCGTCCAAGTCGAAGCGAGCAAGCAAGTGACAGCAACGCGCCCAAGGTAATGGCTAACTCGTGATCGCATGACGCACCTCGTAAGTGGCACAGAGATTACTCCCGATTCGCCGATCGGGAAGAGAATGAAGATCTTTCAACCCGACATCAGGCGGCGCGCTCGCTCGGCCCCGGCGTCGACTGCAGGCAAAAGGCTACGATGGGACCGGCTGCGAGTCACCGCGCATCGATTCCGAGCTGGGGGCAGGCCCGAGCGCTTCGTTCAGTTTGATGCGCAAGGCTTCCAACGTAAACGGCTTCCCAATGAAGTACGCTGCGGCGTCGTCGCTGAGATCTTCGTCGCCGTCATTCTCGGCAAAACCCGACATGTAGACCACGGCAATCCTGTGAT
>CAZAHQ010000479.1:0-3661 GCA_964484415.1 uncultured Acidobacteriota bacterium
CCGTCGGGACACTTTTCGACCGTTTCCCTCGAATGGTCCGCGACCTGGCGCGGCGGCGGCGAAACGTCACCTCGAGCGTCGTGGCGCTGGAGACGCTCTCGCCCCTCGCTGTCCTTGGGCGTGGCTACGCGTTGGTTACTCGCGGCTCAATTTCTGGCGAGATCATCGACGATTCATCACGACTTCGGCGCGGCGAGACGCTCTATCTCCGATTGGCGACGGGCGGCGCTGAAGCGGTGGTGACACATGTCGATCCCCGAGGCGAGGGAGAGCTTCCATGACAAAGAAGGCAGAACCACCGCCCAGTTTCGAGCAAGCACTGGAGCGTCTAGAGGCGATCGTAGAGTCGTTGGAGCGCGGCGAAATGCCGCTTAGCGACTCGCTCAAACTGTTCGAAGAAGGTGTCACGTTGGCGCGGCGGCTCGAAACCGAACTGAGCGATGCCGAGATGAAGGTCGAAGCGCTGCTGCGCGATGCCGACGGCAAGGAGACCGTTGCGCCGTTGGTGCTGCCCGAGGACGAAGCGTGACCGACGAGGTCAAGCAACGACTCGAAGCCTGGCGTTCGAAGGTCGAAGCAGCACTCGTCGCCGCGTTGGAACCGATCGGCGAGAGCGAGCCGACACTGCTGCGCGCGATGCAACATGCCGTACAGGCGGGTGGAAAACGGCTACGACCGCTACTCGTACTGGCCACCTGCGAGGCCGCTGGCGGTGTTGAAGACGATGCGCTGCCGGCTGCCGTCGCGGTAGAGCTACTCCACAGTTATAGCCTCGTGCACGACGACCTCCCGGCGATGGACGATGCGCAGTTGCGGCGGGGGCAACCCTGCACACACGTTCTGTTTGGAGAAGCGATCGGCATTCTCGCCGGCGACGCGCTTCAAACGCGAGCGTTCGAAGTCCTCACCGAGAGCCATCTGCCGAGCGAACGTGTCGTTCGTCAAGTCACTGTTTTGGCGCGCGCTGCTGGTGTAGCAGGAATGGCGGGCGGTCAGGTGCTCGATCTCGCCGCCGAAGGTCGCGACCGACTCCGAGAGGAGGAGGTGGCGCAGATCCACCGACTCAAAACTGGCGCGCTCTTGGCGGCAAGCCTGCAACTTGGTGCGCTCGCGGCCGGAGCGACGCACGACGCTTTAGAGCGATTCATCATCGCAGGTAGTGCCCTCGGATTGGCGTTTCAGATCCAAGACGATGTCTTGGACGCCACCTCCTCCGACGCCGTGCTCGGAAAGACTGCCGGCCAAGATGCTGTTCGCGGCAAGGCGACCTGGCCGGCGGTGGTCGGATTGGAAGAGTCGCGGCGACGCGTCACGAAACTCACTCAGGAGTGCCTCCGACAGCTGGAGCCGTTGGGCGAGCGGTGCGAACCTCTCCGTGAGTTGGCTCGCCGCGCCGCCCATCGAGTGTCGTGAGCGAGAAACGTCCGGCTAAGGAGCGCTTGGACCGTCTCGTGATGCAGGCGGGGTTGGCACCAACGCGCGAGAAAGCGCAGGCCCTGATCATCGCGGGGAGAGTCCACGTCGATGGCGTGCGTCGAGACAAGCCTGGCGAGTCGTTTCCGCCTGACGCCGCGTTGGAGCTGATCGGTTCCGAACGCCCTTTCGTATCGCGCGGTGGCCAAAAACTCGACCCGGTGCTCGGACCACTCGACATCGATCCCGCAGGGCTTTGTTGTCTCGACCTCGGCTGCTCGAACGGCGGATTCACCGATGTGTTGCTGCGGCATGGCGCCGCGCACGTCACGTGCGTCGACGTTGGTCGCGGAATCCTGGATGTCTCGCTGCGCCATGATCCGCGGATTCATCTGCTCGAAGGAGTGAATGTCCGCTATCTGACCGCGGCTCAAGTTTGGCCGCCGTACGATCTCGTGGTCGCCGACCTCTCGTTCATCTCCTTGACGGTCGCTCTTCCGGCGGCGCTCGAATTTTGTTCCGGAGGGTCTGCGCTCGTTCTGGTCAAACCGCAGTTCGAACTGTCGGCGCGCGATGTAGGACACGGCGGCGTGGTTCGCGACCCCGCCAAGCGAACAGAAGCCGTAGCTCGTGTCGCCGGCTTCTTCGAGTCCCTCGGTTGGACGGTACGCGGTATTCGTGCCTCCCCCGTGGCGGGCCCAAAGGGGAATCGTGAAATATTCCTGCGCGCCGATTCAATCGCGTGCGCGGACCCAGCGGACTGGAGGAAGATGTTGGCCCAGGAGATCACCCGTGACGCCGAGTGAGGGTCGTGCTGTCGTCGCACTGTTCGCCAAGCCGCACGCGGATGCACCCGCTGTGCTGCGGCGCACGGTAGCCTGTCTGCAACGCCATGGCGCGGAGATTCTCCCCGACGATGCGGCGGCTGAAGCCTTGGGGCGAAGCGACTCGTTCGATCGTGTCGATGCCGCCGCACGTGCGACGCTTGTGATCTCGGTCGGCGGTGACGGGACATTGCTGGCAAGCGCGCGTGCCGTGGGAGTGCGGGGCACGCCGATTCTGGGTGTCAATCTGGGCAACCTTGGATTTCTGACCGAGACTCGAACCGAGGATGTGGATCGCGTGATCGATCTCGCACTGACCGGGAAAGCGCCGCTGGAACGACGACACGCATTGGTCGTTCAGCGCGAGGTACTCAGCAAGCCGAACGCCGAACTGGCCCTGAATGACGTTGTTGTCACGCAATCCTTGCAACGGCTCTTCAGTGTCTCCTTGTATGTCGATGACGAGTGGGTCGCCGACTATCGCGCGGATGGACTGATCATCGCAACGCCAACCGGCTCGACCGCTTACTCGCTCTCAGCCGGCGGGCCGGTGATGGTTCCCAGCGTCGATGCATTGATCGTTACGCCCATCAGCCCTCACAGTCTTTCGCAGCGTCCGTTGGTGCTTGCCGGTACGGCTCGCGTGATGCTCGCGGTGGCGGAGGGTGAGAGGCACAACGGCGTTCGGATCGCTTTCGACGGACAGCATTTCTACCCGATCGACCCGGGAGAGAAATTGTCGATCACACGCTCACCTCACCCGATCGTTCTGGTACGACCGCCGGGCCGAACATTCTTCGCAACCTTGCGCGACAAGCTCGGTTGGGGACATTAGCTCACGAGGCTGAGCAATCGGTGCATTTACGACGAAGACTCGATCGCCCTCTGCCCTTCCGCCACATCGAGTCGCCACAACAAGATCCCGCCGCTGATCAGCAACAGACCGACCGATCCCATGCCGAGGCGCGAATCGCCGGTAACACGAGTCACGACACCCAGCAGGAGGGGCCCGAGTATCGCGGCGAAGCGGCCAAGAAGATTGTAGAAGCCGAAGAACTCACCAGCGCGCTCTCGTGGAATGAGTCGAGTGAACAAGGAACGGCTCAACGCTTGGACCCCACCTTGTGCAGTCCCCACCAAAAGCGCCAGGATTTGGAATTGACTTACCTGCAGACCGAAAATCGGAACCGGCGCCGTCGTGATTTGTGTCGCACCAGCGGTTACCAATACATAGGTTGCCAAACCGACGAGGATCATCGGCTTGGCTCCAACTCGACCCGCCATCCAGCCGTACGCCCATGCAAAGGGGAACGCAACGAACTGCACCAACAACAACGCCATGATCAGATCAGCCGTGGAAAAGCCAAGGTCCTTTCCGATCCCGAGCGCCATCGTGTAGACGGTGTCGACGCCGTCCCTGCGCC
>CAZAHQ010000480.1:0-3660 GCA_964484415.1 uncultured Acidobacteriota bacterium
TGGCGCAGTTGGAGCGGCTCGGTCATCGCGTCGCGCCGCTGGAAGGAACGGCGACGCGGCTCGAAGGGATGGGCGACGGGCTCTGGGTGCACGGTCGCCGGTTGTTGTTGGGTGGCGTCGGACCGCGCACGGCGCGCGAGGCCTGGGATGAACTCTCGGAACGCTATGACGTGCCGATCGCCACGCTCACTTTGAGCGATCCTGACTTCTATCACCTCGATACTGCTCTGGCGGTACTCGATGATCGCTCTTGCCTGTGGTTCCCAAAGGCACTCGATGCGGCGGCGCAACGGATGGTCGAGGCGCTGTTTCCGCAGCGGATCGTCGCCGATGAGGAAGAGGCTCGGACCAAACTCGCCTGCAATGCGTTTTCGGACGGGCGGGGCCATGTCTGGGTCGAGGCCACGGCGGCCCACACGATCGCCGCGTTGCAACGCTCGGGGTACTCGGTAACGACCCTTCACTCCTCGGAGTTTCTGAAGTCGGGAGGCTCCCTGTTCTGCATGAAACTGCTGTTCGGGCCCGTTGCCGTTTGACCCAACCCGGGTTGTTCTTGATACACGGTTTTTGCAATTGGGATGCATCCGAGGCCCGGCGATCGGCGTAGATTGTGGCCATGCGTGCGCGGCTTGCCCTGGTGGCCTGCCTCACCCTCGTCGGCTCTGGAGTCATGGTCCGAGCGATCGAAAGTGGTGCGCGCGCCTCCACTGATCGTGCCCAGGAGTTCTCGTACTCGAGCTTCACATTGCGCGATTCCGTGTTGGCGTTGCCGGCCGACGAACGAGCACGTCTACGCGACGCGCTGTGCCGGTCGGCTGAGCTGGAGCTCGATCCTCGTCGCCGGGACCAGGCCACCTCCGAGCTGTTCGTGGTGACCACCGATGTGCCGGGTCGTGGTGTCGCGCAACGGCTCTTGGCGCACTTGGACGCAACACGCGAACGTGTGGCAAGTTCGTTGGGCACCTCGGGCGAGGTTCGATTGCAGACCGAACCGGTACACGTCTACGTGCTGGCGAGTGCGCACGCCTATCAAAGATTGCTCAGCCGCGCGCAGCAGTTGTCATGGAGTGCGGGCTTTTATCACCCGTCGGGGTTCATCGCGCTCAACGGCCAATGGCCAGCGCAGGAGTTCTTGTATCGCTATCTGATGCATGAGGCGACGCATGCGCTGATCGATCGCATGGTGCGCAAGACGGGCGTCGAGTTGCCGCGTTGGCTCGAGGAGGGGTTTGCCGACTACATCGGGCATGCCGATCTGGTGCGTGGCGAGTTGTATCCGGGCCGACATCGCGACCGCTGGGCCGGAAGAGCGTTCGATCCACGTGCCGATTCGTTCTTGCTGGTCCCGTCGGCAGCGCGGCTGGATGCGGCACAAGTCAAGGCGGTCGTGCGCCGAGGCGAGGCGCTGTCGCTGCGCGACCTGTTCGCGCTCGATTCTCGATCTTTCTACGGCGCTGACCGGCAGCGCTATTACACGCAAGCCTGGATGGCAGTCGAGTTCTTGCATCACGGTCAGGCGAACTGGGACACAGCCGGGTTCCCGAGCTTCTTCCGCGCGGTGGCCGAAGGGACACCGTTGAGCGAAGCGTTCCAACGCGTTTACGGTACACAGCCAGAATCCCTGGACGAGGCGTTCCACAAGTTCGCGCTGCAATTCTGAAAGTTGGCCACGCGATCGCTGTCGATTCTTCTGAGCGACGTCCGTGCATGGGTTGGCAGCTCCGACATGAGTCCAGGCAGAACGTGATCGCGACACCTGACTGTTATCCGCGCACGGCGTGACGGCCGGGCGCTGGTGTGTCGCAGCAGTTACGGGACCCGCGCCACAGTCCAGCGTAGCCGACCGAATCGATCGCTGTGCGCGGCGATCTCCACGTACGTGTGATGACGTAGCGCTGCGGCCACCCTTCCCGCTTGTGACGGCGCATGCTCCAGCAGCAATGCCCCGCCCGGCGCCAGTCGCTGAGGTGCTCCGGCAATCAACGTGCTGATCAACATCATGCCGCCGTCCGCAGCCACCAACGCAAGCCGCGGGTCATGATCGCGAACCTCGGGCTGCAGGTGCGGCATTTCATCGCTGCCGACGTACGGTAGGTTGGCGACGATCAGATCGGCCCGCGTGTCGGGCGACAATGGCTCCAGCAACTTGCCGCGCAGGAACGTCACGCGCGAGGATAGGCCGGTGGCCTTGGCATTTTCTTGCGCCAGTTGCAGCGCTTCGTCGGAGACGTCCGTTGCGATCACCTTGAGGCGCTGATGCGCATAGGCCAGCGCTAGCGCAATGCACCCGGTGCCGGTGCCGATGTCCAACGCCAAGCGAGCGCGATCATCCGGCACCAAGGTGCGTGCGAACACCACCATGTCCTCGGTCTCGGGACGCGGAATCAAGGCGCGACGATCGGTCTTCAGGTCGAGCTCGAGAAACGGCCAGTGGCCAAGGATGTGCTGCAACGGTTCACGCCTCGCCCGCCGCTCGATCCATTCCATGTACGACGTCGCGAACTCGGCCTTTGGTTCGCGATCCTCGACCATGACGAGTTGCGCGTAGCTGCCACCCATCCGCTCGACCAATAACTGCTCAGCCTCCCAGGCCGCTTGCTCGATGCCGGCGGCAGCGAGCCGCTCGCGGCCCTGGTGCAACAACTCGAGAAACGTGCGCGCGGTGCTCAGCGTGAAGTCTCCGTCTTCAAGCGCTCCGCTTGTTCGGCGGCGGTCAGCGCGGAGATCAACTCTTGCAGGTCGCCTTGCACGACCTGATCGAGCCGATGCAGCGTCAACCCGACACGATGATCGGTGACGCGATTCTGCGGAAAGTTGTAGGTGCGGATTTTCTCGCTCCGATCGCCGCTGCGGACCATGCTCTTGCGCTCGGCCGCTTCTTTGTTGTGCTGCTCTTGCTGCATCTTGTCCAAAAGGCGCGCGCGCAAGACCTTCATCGCCTGCGCCTTGTTCTTGTGCCAACTCTTCTCATCCTGGCACTGCACCACCAGCCCAGTGGGGATGTGTGTGATCCGCACGGCCGACTGCGTCTTGTTGACGTGCTGGCCGCCGGGGCCGGAGGCGCTGAAGCTGTCGATTCGCAGCTCCTTGTCCTCGTCGATCTGGACTTCGACTTCCTCGGCTTCAGGCAGCACCGCGACGGTTGCGGCCGAGGTGTGAATGCGCCCTTGCGATTCGGTGGCCGGGACACGTTGAACCCGATGCACACCCGATTCGAACTTGAGCTGAGAAAAAGCGCCCGGGCCGGTGATGTTGGCGATCGCTTCCTTCACGCCGCCAGCGTCGCTGTAAGACACATCCATCAACTCGAAGCGCCAACCGACGGTTTCCGCATAGCGCTGATACATCCGCACCAATTCGCCAGCGAACAGGCTGGCTTCATCGCCGCCGGTTCCGGCGCGAACCTCGAGCACAACGCTCTTGTCGTCGTTGGGATCTTTGGGGAGCAATAGTGCTTGGAGTTTCTGGGCAAGATCCACCAGCTTCGGCTCGAGTCGAGCAAGTTCCTCACGCGCCATGCCGCGCATTTCATCGTCACGCTCGTCGCGCAGCATCGTCTTGGCGTCATCGAGCGCCGCGGCAGTGGCGCGCAGGTCGCGCCACGCGCTCACCACCGGCTGCAGTTCGGAGTACCGCATCGCCGCTTCTTTGTACGCCGTG
>CAZAHQ010000481.1:0-3651 GCA_964484415.1 uncultured Acidobacteriota bacterium
GGCGCGCGGCGAGCACCTTCTCCTTGACCCCACCGATGGGCCACACGCGTCCCCGCAGTGTGATCTCACCGGTCATCGCCACATCGCGTCGTACGGGCCGATTGGTCAACACCGAGACCATCGCGGTGCCGATTGTGATACCGGCGGAAGGGCCGTCTTTCGGTATCGCCCCTTCCGGAACATGGATGTGCAAATCGGTCTCGGTGAAGTTCTCGTCGTTCAGGCCGAGTGAGTCCGCTTGGCTGCGAGCCCAACTCAGCGCCGCCTGCGCCGATTCCTTCATCACGTTGCCAAGATGACCCGTGAGCGTGAGCCGCCCTTTCCCCTTCATGCCGATCGCTTCGATCGAGAGCACGTCACCACCGGCAGCGGTCCACGCCAGTCCGGTGACGACGCCGATGCTCGCGCCTTGCAGCGTCTCCTCGGCGGTCGGCGGCGGTGGACCCAGATACGATTCGAGTGCCGAGGCCGCAATGCGCGTCGGTGCGTTACGCCCTTCGGCCACCCGCCGCGCCACCTTGCGACAGATCGCGGCAAAGCGGCGCTCGAGGTTTCTCAATCCCGCTTCGCGCGTGTAGTGCTGGATCAGTTCCCTGACGGCGCCTTCGCTGAAGCGAACACGATCGGCCGACAATCCGTTCTCCGAAATCTGTCGCGGCAGCAAGTGCCGCGTGGCGATGACCAGCTTCTCTTCCTCGGTATAGCCGGGGATCCGAATCACCTCCATGCGGTCGCGGAATGCTGGATGGATCGTATCCATCAGATTCGCCGTGGCGATGAACATCGTCTGCGACAAATCGAACGGCACGCCAAGATAGTGATCGCGGAAGTTGTGATTCTGCTCGGGATCCAACACCTCGAGCAGTGCCGCTTGGGGATCGCCGCGGAAGTCGTTGGCCAGCTTGTCGACTTCGTCCAGCATCATCACCGGATTGCGCGTGCCGGCCTGACGGATCGATTGGATGATCCTGCCAGGCATCGACCCGATGTAGGTGCGGCGATGCCCACGGATCTCCGCTTCGTCCCTGACACCACCCAAACTCACACGCACGAACTTGCGTCCCATCGCGCGTGCGATTGAACGGCCGAGAGATGTCTTGCCGACACCAGGAGGGCCGACGAAGCAGAGAATTGCGCCCTTGTGCTCGGGCCGGAGCTTGCGCACCGCGAGGTACTCCACGATTCGCTCTTTGACCTTCTCCAAGCCGTAGTGATCGTCGTCGAGAATCCCTTGAGCCTGTCGCAAGTCGAGATTGTCATCGGTACCGACATCCCAGGGGAGCTCGATCAGCCACTCCAGATGATGACGGATCGTGGCGCTCTCGGCTGCGTCGGGGTGCATTCGTTCCAGTCGCCGCAACTCGCGATCGACTTCTTCGCGCGCCGCTTCGGGCAGCTTGCGCCCCTGCAGCTTCTCGCGAATCTCCTCGATCTCCTCTTCGAGTTCGGTGCCCTCGCCCAGCTCATGGCGAATCGCTTTGAGCTGCTGCCGTAGGTAGTACTCGCGTTGCGATCGATCGATCTCGTCGCGCGCCAGGGAGTCGATCTCGTGTTGCATCGATAGCAGATCGAGCTCGCGCTTCAGTTGCTGCGCAACCAACCGGAGTCGCTCGACAGGATCCACCGTCTCGAGGGTCTCCTGCGCTTGCGCCGCCGACAGATCGAGATTGCTCGCCACCAAATCGGCGAGGCGACCGGGCTCCTCGAGATTGTTGGCGATGACCTGCACCTCGGACGGGAGGTTCTTCCCGAGATTGACACCTTTTTCGAGCGCTTTCTTGACCGTGCGCATCAGCGCTTCGCATTCAGGCTGCGTGGATTTCTCCGGTACTGGCTCGACCAACGGTTCGAGCGTTGCCTGCATGTAGTTGCCCGACGAATCGAACTCTTTCAGGCGCGCGCGGCAGACCCCCTGAACCAAGACCCTGATCCGTTCATCGGGCAGTTTCAACATGCGCATGATCACGGCCACGGTGCCTACCGAATAGAGGCCGTCCTGACTCGGATTGTCCTCATCGCGCTCTTTTTGCGTGACGAGCAGCACCATGCGGTTGTCGGCGAGTGCGCGGTCGACAGCGCGGATGCTGCTCTTCCGCGCGATCGACAGCGGCGCGATGATGAATGGGTACACGACCATGTCGCGCAACGGCAGAACCGGCAGTTGCGAGGGGATCTTGACGGGTTCGCGGGAACGCTCGGTATTCATCGATGCCTCATTCCGTGGCGATCACGGGGATGGCAACCGGCGCACCGCGCCGATTCGGTACCTTGGGAAGCACAGCACGAAACACACCCTGGCTGAGCGTTGCATGCGCTTTATGCGTGTTGACGGCGGCGTACAGCGGCACGATCAGATGGAACGGTCCGTACTCACGTTCATCGTGCAGGACCTCCGAGTCATCGATCAGCGCCGGCTCGTGGGCCTCACGACGCCCTTTCAAAATCAAATTCCCACTCTCTGCGTGGACTTCCAGTGTGCGCGCGGCAACACCAGGAAGATCGATCTCGACAATCAGGTCCAGTTCGGTTTCCGCAACATCGGCACCAGGGGACCAAGTCGAATTCGGAGTCGCCTCCCCGCCGCGCAGCCGCAGGAGCGTTTCGAACAGTCGATTGATCTCGCTCTGAATGCGAGCCACTTCCAGATGAGTTCCGCGTCCCTTGACGCTCATCGATCCTCCCCTCGGATGCGCGCCACCGGTCCTGGCCCCAGCAGGTTTCTGAGTTCGTCGAGAAACGCCTCGACATCCTCGAACTTGCGGTACACGGACGCGAAGCGCACGTAGGCCACCTTGTCCAGATCCTTGAGCCGTTCCATCACGAGTTGCCCGATCGCCTCGACCGGCCCCTCGCGATCGGGCCATTCGCCAACCATCGCCGAGACACTCTCAACGATTTCCTCGAGCGCCTTGCGCGATACCGGACGCTTCTCACAGGCGCGTAACAGCCCCGCGAGCACTTTCTGCGGTTCGAAGATCTCGCGACGGCCGTCTTTCTTGATCACCATCGCCGGCAGCTCTTCGACTCGCTCATACGATGTGAAGCGACGCTTGCAGGCCAAGCACTCGCGACGACGACGGATATTCTCGCCATCCCGCGACTCGCGAGAGTCGACCACACGATCTCGTTCCGAGCCGCAGTAAGGACACTTCACGGCTGCGCGCCCGATTGAATCGTGGCTACCGGAGCGGCCAGCCCACCGCGAGCCGCGAAATACCCACCCATGGCGAGCACCGGTATCCACGTCGCGGCGTGCACCACCAAGGCGGCGCTCGCCGCGTCTGGCAAATTGCGCAAGCCGGTGGTCACAAAAATCCTGCCGCTCGGTCCGTTCTACGACGCCGAGCCGTATCACCGCGACTACGCCAAGCGGAACCAGGCCGCATACGACGATTACCGCCGCGGCTGGAAGGTGTGGGGGATTCGTGCTTACGACGATCACCCCGCATTGCACACGCTCGATATCGTCCAGCTCTCCAGCGATCACGACCAGTTTCGCTCCGCCGGAGGACACCCCTGCGGCAACATCAGCGGGCTGGTCTCGGCGATGCAGAGCCCGATCGTCAAGACGATGTACACCGTTCCGGACGTTGTCTCGAAGATCAAATCCCCCGACGCGAAATACTATACGGCGCTCCGTCTGTCGCTTGC
>CAZAHQ010000482.1:0-3636 GCA_964484415.1 uncultured Acidobacteriota bacterium
CGCGGCCACGGCCTGGCGCATCAGCCCCTTGCCCCAATGAGGTTGCGCCAAGTCAAACGCCAGCTCCGCCCAGCGATGCACAGGGGACCACTCGTTGAAACCGCAGGTGCCGATGAGTTGATCATCCTGCCGAAGCGCGACTCCCCATTTGGATAAGTCACCCGTCAACCATCGACTCAGCGATCGGTCGATCATCGTCTCCACCAGTGACGCCGACACAACGGGGTAGCTCGTCAGCTCTGTCACGAGCGGATTCCGCAGATAGTCGTAAAGCGCAGCCGCGTCGTCCGGGCGGAGTGGGCGCAATCGGGCATCGACTAGATCGATCGTCGGCGGATGGTGTGGGGTTTGTTCCATGGTCTTGGTTTTCCTTTGACGATCTCACCCACCGGTCGTCGGTGTATCACTTTGTGCGCACTCGCTGTCCGTTGCGGGCTTGATGGCGTGCGGGGGCGGCACAGTCGTGAACCCCTCGGCATGACTTGCCCACATCATTCGCGGCCACACGATACGTCGGGCGATTCCCAACGGCATCTCCCGTCACGATTGCCATCTAAGTGATGAGCAGTGCCCGAACCCACTCGCTCGTCGCACACTGTTCGACCGATTTCCCTCGCGCATCCTTGTCGGTGGGTTTGGCGCCGCGTTCCAGCAAGAGCTTAATGATCTCTGCCTGTTGATTGCGGGCATCATCCGACCCGCTACCGCCTCGCCCTGTGTTCTGAACGGCCAGGTGCAACGGCGTCGAACCCGAGCGGTTCGGTAGCCGCGGCTGCGCTCCGCCATCCAACAGCGCGCGGACCGCCGCCAACGATCGCGTCCGGACCGCGCGATGCAGCGACGCCACGCCCGACTTGTCGACCGCGTTGGGGTCAGCGCCAATCGACAGGAGGTAGGTGATGACGTCCGCCTGTGCCTGCGGCTGTGACCGATTCGCGTCCGATGCGTAATGCAGCGGCTGCGCCCCGCGCCGATTTCTCGCACGACAATCGGCTCCATGCGACACCAAAAGCTCGGCCATGGAACGAGAGAATGCGGCCGCAGCCATGTGCAGCGCCGTGTCGCCGCCATACATGTAGTGAGAGATCTCGGTGAAGAAGGCGTCGGACACGTGCGGCAGCGTCGCATCGAGCGGCCAAGCCGTTCGCGCCAGCGCCGGTGTCGTGCGGAGTCGGCGCGAGACCTGATCCAGATCGTCGTTGACGACGAGTCGAATGCACTCGAGAAACTCGGCTGTGTCCATGTGGGTCGACCTCTTGCTTGACTGAATGCGTTGAGTGCGGGGAAAGAGGCGGGCTGCCCGGCACACCGCCTGCGGCGCGTCGGATCGAGGTTGCGGCCGCATCGCGGCTCGGTCGTATCGGCCAAACGCCTCGAAGATCGCCTCGTGCAGATTGCCCAAGGTTTGCTCACCGACCGCGTCGCGCCGCCTCGATCGCCGCGATGTCGATCTTTCGCATTGTCATCATTGCGTCGAATGCGCGCTTCGCGGCCGCGGGATCGGCGTCGGTGATCGCTTGGGTCAGCGCCAGCGGCGTGATTTGCCACGACAAACCCCATTTGTCTTTGCACCAACCGCACGCGCTTTCTTGGCCGCCGTTGCCAACGATCGCGTTCCAGTAGCGATCGGTTTCGGCTTGGTCGACGGTTGCGACTTGAAACGAGAAGGCTTCGTGGTGACGAAACGCCGGTCCGCCGTTGAGCCCGAGGCACGGGATGCCCATCACGGTGAACCAAACGGTCAACACGTCCCCCTTCTTCCCAGACGGGAAGTCTCCCGGCGCGCGGTAAACCGCCTTGACGGAAGAATCGGGGAAGGTTGCGGCGTAAAAACGCGCTGCTTCTTCGGCGTCGCCGTCGTACCAAAGACAGATTGTGTTTTTCGCTGGCTTTTCCATCTCATGCCTCCGTTTTGATCGGCGACCGACGCTGGGGTCGGCGTTGCGTTCGCAACGTGCGCATCGACTGCTCACGCCCGTGCGGTTGTTGCATGTCATGCGAGATGACTTGGGGAAGGATGCAGGCTGGCCGAGGTAGCGGTCGCAAGATCGTCGCATTGGGAGTGATGCCGCGTGTTGGAGCGGTGGCCTGCAGTGGCTCTCGGAGATCGACCATGCAAGAAGCTACCACGACACTAGTCCGCTTGATTCCGAGCGAGCACTGCAGAGGCTAGAGGCGATGACAAAGCGGCATTTCCAAGACTGGCACCTCGCGCCTGCAGCGTGAGCCGACGGACGGATCCTGGGCCTGTTGCTCAGCCCGAGTAAGGTGGCAATCAATCCACAGATATCGGCAGGATCAACTGTCGCGGTTGCTGGCCCCGCCTCTTTCTCGTCCCTGCTTCAGCGCGTGAAAACGCGCTTGTAGGAAACGACCGCGCTTCGTTCGACATTCGAAGTCATATCAACGCGCGGCTTCGGGCTCGGCCGCAGACCGGCGCCCGCCTGCCGAAGTTGGGCGGCGTCGTACGTCACTCCCCCTGCTTCAGAGTCTCGAGGAGGATCTCGCACGCGACCATCAGTCCCGGTATGTCACGCTCGATGACTTGCTGGATCTGATCAAGGTTCACACCGAGATACGCGTGGACAAGCACGTTTCGGAAGCCAGCCAAGGTCGCTCATCGGCCTCTGGCCGCTGGGCCTTCAAGGCGGGGCTGAGTCGCCGCGTAGATTCAACCATGGTCTGGAGACTTCGGATCACCGCATCTTGTACAAGGTACGACGATGAGAATGCGTCCGAACCGGCAGAGACGTACTCCTCGATTCGAGCTATGCAGCGGAGGATGTGGTGAAGATAGACGCGGTCATCCTTCACAGCGGCACGGCCTCCTTCAAGACGTGCTCCCGCACGAGTTGATCTAGGCCGCGCTCTGTCACAATCTGCACCGGCAGGCCGAGCAGGGATTCGAGTTCTGCCACGAGTCCTCCTGGAAACCACGGACTAGTGGTGGGTCCGACGTCAACCAGGAGGTCGAGGTCGCTGGCAGGGCCGGCGTCACCCCGGGCCATCGAGCCAAAAACTCTGACCCGCGTTACTCCATGGCGTCGAGCGACCGACCAGATCTCGTCACGTCGAGACTTCACCAGATCGACCATCACTTGCCTCCCTTCCGGCCACCGTCGCAGCAGTATCTGCCCAGAGGCTTCTGTCCTGCGTGTGCTAGCATGCCGGACAAAAGTTGGTTGACGTCAACCTTACTTGCGTGCGCGTTGCCTCAATCGATTCTGTTACCGACTCTGCCTCACGGTTCTGCTACCAAACTCAACCGGCATCTCGTCTAGATATCTCGCGATCAGGTGACCGGCAGAACGTTACCTCCGAACACCAGTCGCCCGGCAGCGGCCTGCCGCCAGGTGCGCACACGTCGTCTGAGTGTTCGCCGTAGCTCTAGCCGGACGCGCATGGGATCCAGCGCCTGAAGGCGCGCGAGTAACTCGACTGCGGTTCGATCCGGCTCGGTTTCGAACCAAGCCTCAACCAGATCCCAAACACCGTCGACCGGATCTGGTCGGGGTGGACAGTGCCGTTCTAGCCGGAGCTCTCCCGCGTGAGTCGCCTGGTTGACGTCAACCAATAGCGATTGCGGTGAGGCAACGGTACGCCGTCGGTAGCAGAGTCGATGAGTTAATGCGACCA
>CAZAHQ010000483.1:0-3634 GCA_964484415.1 uncultured Acidobacteriota bacterium
TATTTGTTTTGTGCGCCGAAGTCGCGACCTATTTTGTATGGGGTACATTACCTACCCTTAAAAAGCCGACGCGTATTGGACGCTGTGGGAGAGTCTGGTCGGTGTCTCGCAACTCGCGGCACCGTTCGTTCCGTTCTTCTCGGAGCACAGTTGGCGCACGTTGGTGACCGCCGCCTGGCCCATGGCAGAACCCGGCTCAGTGCATCTTTCCGATTGGCCGACATTTGCCGCCGAGTCGGTGGATGAACCGCTCTCGCGTGCAATGTCGCTGGCGCGCGAAACGGTGTCGCTCGGTCTGTCGGCGCGGGCCGCGCACAAACTGCGCGTTCGCCAGCCGCTGGCAGCAGCGAGAATCTTTCTTGCCGACCGCAGCGCGCAATCCGAACTCGAGTCGCTGTCGGCGATCGTTGCCGAGGAACTGAATGTCAAGCAGGTTGCGTTCGGCGGCGATGCAGACACCTACGTGCACTGGAAGATGCAACCCAACTTCCGCGCGATCGGGCCGAAGTACGGCACGCTCGTGCCGCAGATCAAACAGGTACTGGCTACCGTCGATGCGTCTGCACTTCGCCGTCAACTCGATGCCGAGGGTGCAATCCAAATCATGGTGGAAGGGCAAACCGTCAGGCTCGGCCCCGAAGAGATTGCGATCTCGCTTTCGGCTCGAGATCACTACGCGGCCGCCTCGTCCCCGAGAGTGGTGGTGGTCTTGGAAACCGATCTCAGCCCGGAGCTGATCGAAGAAGGATTGGCGCGGGAGCTGATCAACCGGATCCAATCGCTGCGCAAGGAACTCGATCTGGACTACACCGATCGGATCGCGGTCGCATGCGAGGCGGCACCGGAGCATGCCGCCACGGTCGCCGCGCTGATCGCTCGACACGGGGACTTGATTGCTGGGGAAACGCTGGCTGTCGAACTCGGTACGGCACGTGCATCCGATCATCAGACCGTGCGCCAGGACGAGTTGGAGGGAATCGCCGTGACGCTCGGCGTTTCGCGTCGCTGATGGGGACCTGCCGGTGACACGACTCTACATGGACTACAACGCAACCGCGCCACCGGCTCCCGGCGTGGCGGAGGCGATCGCGGAGTTCTTTCAACATCACTGGGGGAACCCGTCGTCGTCGCACGCGGAGGGACGCCGAGCGCGGGTTGCGTGCGAGCAAGCACGACATTGCGTGGCGCACGCATTGGACTGCCAAGCCGATGAGGTTGTCTTCACCTCGGGCGGCTCCGAGGCCGATGCGCTTGCGATTCGAGGGTTGTTCGAGTCGGGGAGTGTCGACGCACTGGTGCTTGGTGGCTTGGAGCACCCCGCAGTGTTGGCGACCGCACGCTGGCTGGCCGATCACCGCAACGCCAAGGTCCAGCTCACGCGCGTCGATCGGCACGGGCGTGTCACCGCGGAAGCGGTCGCCGAGGCGCTCGATCGTATCGATCGACACGATCGACCGCTTGTTTCGGTGATGCTCGCGCAGAACGAACTTGGCACGCTCAACCCGCTCACCGAGATCTCAGCGGTGACTCGTGCGCGCGGCGCGTTGCTTCACAGCGATGCCGTGGCTGCGTTCGGCAAGATCCCGATCTCCGTCCGTGAACTGGGCGTCGATCTGCTCACCGTTTCGGCTCACAAGATCGGAGGCCCGGCGGGCGCAGGAGCGTTGATCGTGAGGCACGATCTCGTGCCGACTGCTTTCTGTCAGGGAGGGCATCAGGAGCGAGGACGGCGACCAGGAACGGAGCCGCTCTCGCTCTTGGTTGGATTTGGGGTAGCGGCACAAGCGGTCCCGCAGCGAGTGGCGAGCTGTGCGTCCGCAGCGCCGATGCGCGCACGACTCGAAACACAACTCGTGGCGACGATCCCAGATGTCTTGGTGGCCGGCCTCGAAGCACCCAGACTCCCCAATACGGTCGCGGCGATCTTCCGAGACGTCGTCGGAACGAGCGTCGTCGCCGCGTGCGACGCCGCCGGCCTATCGATTTCGGCAGGCGCGGCCTGTCACTCGGCAGCTGGATCGCCCACGATGCTCGCGCTCGCGCTCCCGGAAGGGTATCGGGAGGGACTGGTGCGACTCTCATTGGCGCCCACGATCCAGGCCGAGGAGATCGATCGCGCCGTCTCTATCCTGGCCCACGCGGTCGGCGCGCTGCGCGGGGCGGCGGCGTGATCTTCAAGCGGCGAGGCCGGAGCAAAGGATCGGGACCTGCCGGGCTGGGTGAAGGGTTCGTGCAGGTCGGAAGCACAGCCCAACTTCGAGGAAGGCTCGAGGGGCAGGGGCTGGTTCTGATTCACGGCCGCCTCACGGGCGAGCTCTCCCTGAGTGGTGAGTTGATCGTGGCGGCCGACGGCGAAACGACCAGCCTCCACGGTGCGGCGGATGCCCTTCGTGTCGAAGGGAAGGCCGAGGGCCGTCTCGTGATCCACGGCGTTGCGACGGTGGCCGCTGGCGGAATCCTGACGGGTGAGCTCGACGCCCGGAAATTAGACGCTTCCCCCGACGCGACTGTCTCGGCAAGCCTCCGCATTGTTCCGTAATGGTCCACGTTGCCCTCTCCCCTTGTCCAATTCCCCTCAAGCGCTGAGGTTATTTGCCGAAAGGAAGTGCGTACGCGACGGGATCAACTGGGGAGAGGTGAATGCAGCCGGCAGCACGCTTGCTTCTTGTGGATGACGATCCGTTTGCGCTGGAAACGCTGTCGGAGGCCCTGACCCGGACCGGGTACCTGGTGGAGGTCGCCGCAGACGGCCCATCGGCCCTGAAACGGATGGAAGAATGTCGTTTCGACTTGGTGGTCACCGACATTCGCATGGAACCGATGGACGGCTTGACGCTCCTGTCTCGAATCGCGGAGTCGTTTCCTCTCACGCCGTCGCTGGTGGTTACCGGCTTCGCCTCATTGGAAGGGGCGGTCGAGGCGATGCGCGCCGGGGCGCTCGATTATCTGGCCAAGCCGTTTCACGTCGAAGACCTGACGCATGCGGTGAAGCGCGCGTTGTCCCGCGGCGCTGGCGGCGGCGTCGACGACACGGTGGCGCGCAGCGTCGGCCCATTGGGTGAGTTCGAAAGTCTGATCGGCCGCAATCCGAGAATGCAACGTGTCTATACCTTGATCCGCACGGTTGCGCCCGCCAACAGCACGGTATTGATCACGGGCGAGTCGGGAACAGGTAAGGAGCGCGTGGCGGCGGCGATTCATCGGCAAAGCTCACGACGCGGCGGGGCCTTCATTCGAGTCAACTGCTCCGCGTTTGCCGAAGGGGTTTTGGAGAGCGAGTTGTTCGGTCACGAACACGGCGCCTTCACCGGCGCCGTCAAGGCGCGCGCCGGTGTCTTCCGCAAAGCCGATGGCGGCACACTGTTCTTGGATGAGATCGGCGACCTGCCGCTGTCGACGCAGGTCAAGTTGCTGCGCGTGATCCAGGAACGCGAGGTTCAACCGGTGGGAGGAGACCTGGCGCTCCCGGTCGACGTTCGCTTGGTGGCCGCGACCAACCGCGATCTGGCCTCTGAAGTTCGCGCTGGACGATTCCGTGAAGATCTTTACTTCCGCCTGAATGTCATTCCCGTCCACCTACCGCCGCTCCGTGAACGAGCCGACGACATCCCGACGCTCGCAGAGCACTTCGTGC